>JASGMR010000093.1 GCA_030156385.1 Kosmotogales bacterium | reverse complement strand
GCTCCCTCTTCTATGGCGACTTTATAGGATGCGGACATTCCCATCGAAAGATATTTCATCTCTACCCGAGGTATGTTTTCATTCTTTATGTAATTGAATATTTCTTTTGCCTTCTTGAAGTATGGCCTCAACAGTTCTCCGTCTTCGACGAAGGGGCCCATCGTCATCAATCCCAGAGTCCGAACATTTTTAAATTCCGATATCTCCCGAATCAGCTTTTCAGCACTTTCAGGAAGAACGCCACTCTTGTTCTCTTCGGAAGCTATATTTATCTCTATCAAAATTTCCATAACTTTCCCCAGAGCTTCCGCCCTTTTATCTATTTCTTCACACAGTTTGTATGAATCGACCGTCTGAATCATATCGAATAAACTAACGACCTTTTTCACCTTGTTTTTCTGAAGGTGTCCTATGAAGTGCCAGGTTACATTCTTTTTGAAGGTCAATATTATATTTTCACTTTCCTGCAGATAGTTTTCCCCTATATCCGTTATACCCGCATTCACCGCTTCGTCTACTTCCTGATAATTCCTGGTTTTTGCAGCCGCGACTATTTTCACATTCTCAGGGATTTCACTGATTATCACTCTTGCCTTTTCTGAAATGCTCATTAATTTCACCTCAAAAATATTATAAAGCTGAAACAACTTTTTTTCAAAATAAATGTAAAATTCCTTTGGAGGTTGATAAAATTGCTGAGTTCACCAGAATGTCTTACCTGTAATCTGAATTCTATGTTGAAAACAATGAGAGAACATGGTCTTTCCGAAAAGGAAACGGAGAGAATTTTTCTTGAAATTTTCAGGCAGACCGCTAAAATGGATTTTTCTCTTACACCGGTTGAAATAGGAAGAATATTGGGAAAAATTGTGACCGGAGAGATGGGAATTGAGGATCTTTTCAGAGAGGAAAAGGTCAGGTCAAACGACGAATTACTTTCAATTTATGATGATCTGAAAAAAATAATTGAAAAATCCGAAAACAAACTCCTGACGGCCCTCAAACTTTCGGTTGCCGGAAATACGATAGATGTTGGACCGGGGCACGAGATCAATATAAATGAGACGATGGAAAGGGTGCTGAAACACGATTTTGCGATTGACAAATTCGATCTTTTGCTCGAAGAGCTGAAGAATGCAAAAACTCTTTTGTATATCGGGGATAACTGTGGAGAAACTGTTCTGGATAAATTATGTATTGAATATATAAACGTCCCGGAGATAGTTTATGTGGTGCGAAGCGAACCAACTTTGAACGATGTCACCATGAAGGAAGCAAAAGAGATCGGCATGGACAGTGTGGCGAAGGTCATAGAGGGAACGGATGGTCCGGGAGCGATTTTGAACGAATCCACGGACGAGTTCAAATATTATTTCAAAAACGCCGATGTCATCATTTCCAAAGGTCAGGGAAATTTTGAAGGCCTGAGTGATTTGAAAAGGAAGATTTATTTTTTGTTGATAGCCAAGTGTGACGTTATCGCAAAATATATAGGGGTTGAGAAGGGATCGTTCATAGTGACGACGAATTCTCAGTAATATCGATTTATCGATTTGAAATTAACCGGCACGGTTAATTACAGAGAATTTCTTCAATTGTTTGTGAGAATATTTTTTATTATAAGGGATCGTAATAAGGACGATTTTTTGCTTCGAATTGGTGGGTTTGTGATTTATCGTTTTATTGAGAGTCCCGGATAAAGTGATTGAATATCTCCTGGAACGTTCAGGAAATTGTACTCATGATCTTTCTGTGTCCTGTGACGGATCAATTGATATAAAACCGGAATGTGCCTATAATAGTATAGGTAGTGTTGAGGCGCAGTGCTTTTTTCATGGGGATTTAAAATTATAAAATTATGATGATAAAAATATTTTGCAATTCACACATATCAATCAGTTGAAATTCGGATGAGAATGAGCGAACGTGCCACAAAAACGGAGACAGAGTTTCGCTTTAAGATTATCTTAAGAATTCGATAAGAAAAAAGCTGCAAAATAAAAAGAACATTTTTGATAGTATGAATGTAGATTTTTTCTTTGTGGACAGGGAGCTGAATCGAATTATGAAGGAAAGAATTCTCGTAGTGGATGATGAAAAATCTATCACGGATCTGATAGAAGTGTATTTGAAGAATGAAAATTACGATGTTATTAAATTCTATAACGGACACGATGCGCTGGAATGTGTCGAAAATGAAAATTTGGATTTAGCGATACTGGATGTCATGCTACCCGATATAAACGGTTTTTCAATATGTCGCAAAATAAGGGAAAAACATAATTTTCCGGTTATAATGCTCACCGCAAAGGACGAAGAGATAGACAAAATAACCGGCCTCACTCTCGGAGCGGACGATTATATAACGAAACCGTTCAGACCTCTCGAGATGGTTGCGAGAGTGAAGGCACAGTTGCGAAGGTTTAAAAAATACAACACCGCTTCATCTGAAAAAGAGGAAAATGTTATCGTATTTTCGGGTCTGGTTCTGGACAAAGAAAAACACGAATGTATTCTCAACGAAAAATCGCTGGTGCTCACCCCGACCGAATTCTCCATTCTGTGGGTTTTGGCTTCCAACCGCGGGAGGGTTGTGAGTTCGGAAGAGTTGTTCAGTATGGTGTGGGGAGAGAAATATTTCACGAACAGCAACAACACGGTCATGGTTCATATAAGACATCTGAGGGAAAAGATGCGCGATAACGCGGAACATCCGAAATATATAAAAACGGTGTGGGGAATTGGGTACAAAATTGAGGAAAAATAAAAATTTTCAAACGAGATTCATGAAACAGACTATCTTTCGCTGTATAGGAACGATATCCGTTGCAACGGTTATTTATGCGGCTGTTATAGCTGCCGCTTATTTCATCAGTTATAATATCACCTGGCAGCCTTCGGATTTATACTGGTTTTTGATCGAACTGAAATCGTATATGACTATTATAATACCGGTTGTATGGATAGTGATGGTATTCGTCATTATCTATCACTACTGGAAAAAAACTGCGGGTTATATAGAGGAAATCGTTGAGGCGAGTAAATCGCTGATCGATCCCGATGATGAAAATATAAAGCTCTCCTCTCCACTGCGCGTGATCGAAGACAGTATGAATCAGATAAAAAAAACCGCTCTGAAGAATGAACGTGAAGCGAGAGAAGCGGAACAACGAAAAAATGATCTCGTAGTCAATCTTGCCCATGATATTCGAACGCCTCTCGCATCGATCATAGGATATTTGAATCTTCTGAACGAAGCCTCCGATATGCCAACCGAACAGAGGGTGAAATATATAGGGACCATTCTGGAAAAATCGTACAGGCTGGAACGGCTCATAAATGAATTTTTTGAAATCACGCGCTTCAATCTGAGTTCTATCGTGCTGAACTGCGGAAAAATCAAGCTTTCCTTCATGCTTCAGCAGATTGCAGATGAATTTTATCCGATGCTCGAACCTCAGGGTAAACGAGCGGTGGTCAGCGCTCCGGATGATCTGATCCTGTGGGGCGATGCGGATAGATTATCACGGGTGTTCAACAATATTCTGAAAAATGCAATCGCTTACAGTTATGAAAACAGTATCATAACGATTACGGCGTTTGCAAGGGATAAAGATGTAATAATTCGTTTTGAGAATCAGGGAGACCCCATTCCCGAACGAAAACTGGATACGATATTCGAAAGATTCTTCAGACTGGATACCGCACGATCTTCCGATAACGGAGGGGCCGGTCTTGGACTGGCAATAGCAAAGGAAATCGTCTCTGCTCACGGGGGTACAATTGCGGCAAACAGCGATAAAATCCACACCGTATTCACCGTTACGCTTCCCAATTCTAATGCTTAAATAAGAAATAATTAAGAGAGCCATAAGAGAAAATTCCAAAATAGCTTCCTGTCATATGATTGAATAAAATCAGTGAATTATGAGGAGCTGTTTTATTGTGATAGGGATGAAAAAGGAAAAGATAAAAAGGAATTTTCCGGATTCTGAATTCGGGCATGTGACGATTCCCGATGAAGGTTTTTTATATAGAGAAAATGGCATAAAAGAACCGGATTCATTTTTCCGTTCTGTGATCGACGGCGAAACTTTTACGGCTCAGCCTCCATATGACCTGTATAGCTCCAGCGCCATTCTGGTGCGGGTGAGTGATCACAGGATCTTAATGGAGAAACGAAGCGGCGAGAAGGTATATCCCGCGTCTTTAACAAAAATGATGACGGTGATCATTGCAATTGAGAATATATGCAATTTACAGGAAAAGGTTGAACTTCCGATTTCAATATTCCGGAAACTGTACGGTGAAAATGCTTCGATGGCCGGTTTCAAGCCGTATGAACGGTTAAAAGTGATCGATCTGCTTTACGGTTCCATGTTACCCAGTGGTGCCGAATGCTGCATCGGTCTCGCCGAAAGAATTGCAGATTCCGAAGAGAATTTCGTAAAATTGATGAACGAAAAAGCTGTCGAACTCGACATGAACGACACGCATTTCGAAAATGTGACGGGGCTTCATGATCGGAATCATTATTCGACCGCTAAAGATTTATCTTTTCTCCTCTGTTATGCGTTGGAGAATGCCCTCTTTCGCGAGATTTTCACCGCGACGCAGTACACGGTTCATGAGACCAATAAACATCCTTCCGGGACGATTCTTCACAGTACGTTGTTCAAAAAACTTAAGAGTCCGGACATTGAGAATGGGAAAATACTGGGCGGCAAAACCGGGTATACGGATGAAGCAGGGCTCTGCCTTGCCAGTCTTGCGAGAAAAGATGAGGATGAATACATCCTGATCAGTGTGGGTGCGAATGGAAATCATAAAACCGAACAATACAACATCACCGATGCATTGATGGTTTATAACAGCATAGGAAAAAATAAGATTCATATAAGAAATATTTAAGATTTTGATGGATCCGGATTTCAATATTTCTCGTTACCGGTCAGTTGAGATTTAATGAGGATTTCGAAAGCGATTTCCATATTTTGAAGAGTCGTACGGAAATAAAAGTATCTCAAATTTTGTTGAGAAAATATGCAATGTATATGAACTGAGGAGTAAATTTTTTGAAATGAGAAAAAAAATGATAGCGGTTTTATTCGGGGGTTGTTCAGATGAATATGATGTGTCTTTACAGTCGGCCTCTTCAATTATAGAAAATATCGATTCTGAAAAGTACAGAATCATCATGGTAGGTATTACCCGTCAGGGAGAGTGGAAAAGATATGATGGGGGAATTCGGGAGATTCAAAACGATTCGTGGATGAATCATGCCTCCTGTGTTCCTGCGATCATTTCACCGGATCGAAAAACGCGAGGGATTCTTGTTTTTGAAGGGGGCAGAATCGAGATCGTTCGTATCGATGTGGCATTTCCCGTTTTGCATGGAAGAAATGGAGAAGACGGGAGAGTGCAGGGATTACTCGAAATGGCGGGTATATCTTACATTGGAAGCGGAATGCTGAGTTCGGCTATGTGCATGGATAAAGATATCGCTCACCGGCTGGTGAGCAATGCGGGAATAAAGACACCCTCTTCAATGATTATCGATACCGAACTGTCCGATGAGGAATTAGAAAAAAGAGTTCTCAAATTCAAATATCCCCTCTTCATAAAACCGTCTAACGGTGGATCATCCATTGGAATCACAAGAGTATCAGACCGATGTGAATTAAAAGATGCGGTGTATGATGCTCTTCGGTATGATCGAAAAGTGATTATCGAAGAAGGTGTTGACGGATTTGAAGTCGGTTGTGCAATTCTCGGCAATGGTTCACCGATGATTGGAGAAGTTGATGAGATAGAACTGTCTCAGGGATTTTTTGACAATATCGAAAAATACACATTGAAGAGTTCCAGAATTCATGTGCCGGCACGAATCGATACGGATACTACCGGCCGCATTAAAGAAACGGCGGTAAAGATCTATAGAATTCTCGGATGTAAAGGATATGCGCGGGTTGATATGTTCCTGACGAAGGGGGGAGAAATCGTCTTTAATGAAGTCAACACCATTCCAGGTTTCACTTCACACAGCCGCTATCCGAATATGCTGAAGGGAATTGGAATGACCTTCCCGCAGATTGTAGATGAACTGATAAGATCGGCGACACAGGAATGAGAACGATCCGATTTGGAACGTCAGACATTTCAAATGGCCTTTTGATTCTCGTCAATTCATCTCATCCCATTAAGAGGGATATACCAAAGAAGGAGCTCGCTCCCACGCGTTCCGATACTTCAGATATTCTTTTAGAGAGGCAAACTGTAAAAATGCTGTCAAAAATAACGACCCTTCTGAGATGTGAGAATGAGATTATTCCGGTCAGCGGCTACCGTAACATGCTGGAGCAGCGAACAATATATATGAATTCTCTACGGGAAAACGGGTATGATTTCACTCAGAAATATGTCGCAGTGCCGGGATGCAGTGAACATCAAACCGGACTCGCTATAGATCTCGCGAAAAACGGGGATTCCATCGATTTTATTCGCCCCGATTTTCCATACACCGGAATATGTATGCGTTTCCGTGAACTTTCCATTCGTTACGGTTTTATTGAACGTTATCCTGCCGGGCGTGAAAGAATCACACAAATCTCCCACGAACCCTGGCATTTCCGTTATGTTGGATATCCACACTCGGAAATAATGAAGAACGGATTTTTAACATTGGAAGAATACATCACTTATCTTAAGCAGTTTCCCTATCGAGGCAGTCATATGCGCTTCAAAGATTATCGGTGTGATTTTGAGATTTTTTATATTTCTTTACATGAGGGCAGAGAAGGTGCCATAGAAATACCCAATAATATTTTTTATCGTATATCGGGGAACAACGAAGATGGGGTAGTGATAACATTATGGAAAAAACGGCTATAAAAGACCTGCAAAGAGGGGAATATGCCGGTATAGACTATTTCAGACCGGTTGCGGCATTTCTTGTCATAACGATTCACACTTCTCCCTTTGCAGGCATCAACGAAGAAGCCGATTTTATTTTGACGGGAATAATTGCACGTGTTGCGGTTCCTTTCTTTTTTATGACTTCGGGATTTTTCCTTTTTTCAGAGTTGAAAGACAAACGGCAAAGCTTTTATAAATTTACGGTCTTTATAAAAAAAATCGCCGTCATTTATGGAATAACCATCCTGATTTACCTGCCACTTAATATCTATACCGGAAGAGTGAAGACGTGGGTATATTTGCCCTGTTTTCTGAAGGACGTTGTTTTTGATGGTACGTTTTATCATTTGTGGTATCTGCCCGCGGCCATCATCGGAGCCGGTATAGTTTATTTACTGCTCAAAAAACTGAAAGCAGAACAGGCATTCATCATCTGCTTATTTTTATACATCCTCGGTTTGTTTGGTGACAGCTATTACGGGATCGTCGAAAAAATCTCTTTCCTGAAAGCCTTTTATAAGAATTTGTTCGTGGTTTTCGATTATACGAGAAATGGTATATTCCTCGCACCAATTTTCTTTATGATGGGGGCAATGATTGCAAAACGAACGAAGAAGATGTCTCTGATAACCGGTCTTGCAGGATTTATACTATCCCTTTCACTTATGCTGGTGGAGGGGCTGTTGCTTTACAATTTCGACCTTCAGTGTCATGACAGTATGTATTTCATGCTTTTACCATGTTTGTTTTTTCTGTTCCGGATTTTGATTTTGTGGGAGGGAAAAAGTCTCAAATATTTACGAAATCTTTCCATGTTCGTTTATCTGATTCATCCCGCAATTATCGTGGCGGTTCGTGGTTATGCAAAAGTTACGGCAACACAGGGATCATTGATCGAAAACAGTGTCATTCATTTTATAGCTGTTGCAACCGTGTCCTTTGCCATAGCCGCTGCATTGAGTATGCTTTTTGACGCGAAGCGTACACTTAAGGACAATTATTGTGGGTAGGGACCGGGCGTGGGCGGAGATAAACATGACAAATCTGCAACACAATGTTCGGGTTTTACAGCGAATTCTACCGAAGAAATGCAAAATTATGGCCGTTGTGAAGGCGAACGCCTATGGACACGACGCGGTTCGGATTTCCTCACGATTGAACGGAATGGGCATTGATCACTTTGCGGTCGCTACAATTGATGAGGGAATTCAATTACGTAAAAGTGGAATCGAGGGAGAAATTCTTGTACTCGGATATACTTCTCCGTTGAGAGCATCCGAACTCTCTCACCATGATCTGACTCAGACTGCAGTCGATATTTCTCACGCTGGGGCTTTGAATGACAGCGGGAAATCAATAAAGGCACATATAAAAGTGAATACGGGCATGAACAGGTTGGGCGAAAATTTCAATCATGTATCCGGGATCGCCAATTTGTTCAAATTTAAAAATCTTGAGGTCACGGGAATTTTCACGCATCTGTGTGTATCCGACAGTCCTAAGATGGACGATATCACTTTTACGAATGAACAAATTCGGAATTTTTATAAACTTTTAA
>JASGMR010000092.1 GCA_030156385.1 Kosmotogales bacterium | reverse complement strand
ATTCATTTTTATCTTACCCTCATCGGTGTCATTGACCCCGAATTGTCTGAAGAAATTGTTTTTGATCTTTTTTATACTGTTGAATCTGTTTATTTCATAGGAAATCTTTGTGACCGGAATTACAAGAATCTCGGATACGGCTACCGCAGCGAGAAGTCCTCCTGCGGTCAATAAATTCTTATATATCAAATAGGCTCCGATCAGTATTATGGCAAAATAATTCAAATAAGCGAAAAATCCCATAACTATCTCCGAAAATGAACGGGTATTTTCATATTTTCTCAAATTAGCCATATTCGATTCGGATGAATTTTCCATTCTATTGTAAACGGGATTTTTTATTCTGTTTATGCGTATTGTTAAAAATCCTTTTATCATATCTCCGAGCCTGACATTATATCTTTTCATGCTTTTTAAATAATCGTCTTTCCTGTCCTGGAGTTTCCTTTTGAATATCATAGGTATGACCGGGGGAAGAAGATTCGTAAATATTACAACAATCGCCATTATAGGATTCAGACTGAATAGTGATATCGAGTAAATAACGATGGAAAAAAAGTCGAATATTATTTCTATGAACTCTATATAATAATCATTCACTATTTCCACTATGTCGTTGTTATAAACAGATATGTATTCCTGGTTGTTTTCTTCCGAAAAATCTTCAAAATTTTTATTCAGTATACCCCGTGTTGAAAAACTTCTTAAAGAGTTATACAAATCCGATTTGTAACCCATCGTGAGTAATTTTCTGAAAGTTTCGGATGCCAGTAATCCTAAAATAGTCAACAAGAGCAAAATGGAACTGTTGAAGATTCCCGTGGAATTTAAATCCAGTGAATAATCGAGTATATTTTTCGCTATGAAAGGTATTTCTACGTTGAATCTGGCCAGAAATACAGAAGCGACGAGTATGAATACGAACTTTAATTTCATTTTTTTGCTGAAATTGAATTTTTTCATTTTTTCACCCTTCGTGACATATACTCTCAGAAAAAATTTCTCTTCTACAAGATAAAACTGCTCATAGAATCTGAAAGATATGAATATACAGAATATTCGATTTCCATAGGTCGTAAGATAAAAAAGAAAAAATAATAAAAATCCTATATGATTATATCACCAATCATTGGATATACTATATATTTTTAAAAATTCCTTTATTGGCACGCCGATTCAATTTCTGTAAATATCCTTCACCACTTCTTCAATTCCGGGTTCCTGAATCTTGAAGTCTTCTATGTGAAATTTCTGGAAAAGTATTTTTGCCAGTTCTGCGGGGTTTTGCGAATCGAAGAGTTTCAACGTTATTTCTCTGTTTTCCTCATTATAATATCCACTGTAATCATCCAGAATATTTTTCTGTTCCTCATTCAATCTGAACGAATCTTCTTTGAGTCTTATTTTGAGCAGTCTTGGCAACCCTGCCATTTTTTTGAGATCGGACAGAGTACCTTTGTATATGAGTTTCCCGTGATTTATTATAAGAATTTCTTTACACAGTGTTTCTATATCATTGAGATCGTGGGTAGTCAGGAATATAGTTTTACCATTTTCGTTCAACTCTCTTAGAAATTTCAGAACTCCGTGTTTTGAAACCACATCCAGCCCGATCGTCGGTTCATCGAGAAAAAGTATCTCCGGATCATGTATCAGAGATGCGGCAAGCTCCGCCCTCATACGCTGACCAAGACTGAGCTGTCTGACCGGCTGAGAATAAAATTCAGTTATCTCCAGTCTTTCAACCAGATAATTGAGCTGATTTCTGAATTTTCCATCGGGCACTTTATACATTGCCTTCAGAACGGCGTAGCTGTCTTTAACCGGTAAATCCCACCAGAGTTGGGTTTTTTGACCGAAGATTGCCCCCAGATTTCTCACGTAGGCTTTTCTGTGCTTCCAAGGACAGTATCCGGCAACAGAGGCCTCTCCGGAAGTTGGCGTAAGTATTCCGGTGAGCATTTTTATTGTGGTAGATTTTCCCGCTCCGTTCGGGCCGATATATCCGAGAAATTCACCTCTCTTTACATTGAAGTTCACATCTTTAACGGCTTCAATGAGCCGTTTCTCTCTTCTCAATTTTTTTCTCTTGTAAACGGTATATGTTTTACAGAGTTTTTTTACTTCTATGTAATCGGACACTCCTTTACCTCCTTTTAACTTCCAGTACTGGAGTAATGTTTTTCTCCCTGTTTCCATAGCCAGAAACTCAGGGGCATGAACACAATAAGACTCAATATGGGTGCTATTAATGCAAATATCGAATCGGTCTTCCCCGATAAGTAACTCATCGGATAATATGCCGCTGTGGCCATTGGAACTATGAAAGTCAGAACTATTTTCACGAAATCGGCATATATATTGAGCGGGTAATATGCCGCGGTACGCATCGAATACGAAGCGAGCACCAGTATATCCTCGTTTCTTATCGTCCAGAACGCTATTGCTGAAAGAATGAGATTCACACTGAATATCAACATGGCGGAAAGCACTATGAGAATACAATAAACTACAAAAAAACCCGGGGAAGCCATGTCCGCGTATAACGCCCCAATGATACCGACACCGACCGCCTGTCCGATCACTCCAAGTCTTCTGAACTGAAATTTTTGAAGCATGACCTGTTTTACAGTCGAGACCGGTCTTATCAGCATCACATCGAACCTTCCCGACAACGTTAATTCCTGAAATCTGTGCAGCCCTTCTCCAAAGAGTCTGAATATTCCCCAGCCACCTTCAATAATTGAGTATATCAGCGCTATTTCTCCAAGATTCCATCCCGCCATATCTTTGAAGTTCGAAAGAATCACCAGAGTAATCATGAAATCCGAAAATATGGCGAGACCAGACAGTATTATGTCCATTATGAAATTGAATCTGTATTCCGTTTGTGACTTGAGGCTCGCAATGAAAAGCGCTTTGAATGTCTCCATCTTTTTCCCTCCTAACCTCCCTGTATTTGTAATGTTTTTTGTACTTTGGCCGTGAGCACGCATGCCAGACATCCAAGAATCAATATCCAGAAACCCTGAATTGCAAACGCACTGAGAAAGGGTATTTTTCCCAGATAAACGTAGGTTGGGATATAACTCGTCCCTGCAAAGGGAGTCAGGGGCATGATCTGTTTTAAGATCCCGGGATAATATTCCGCGGGTATCATACAACCGTTGAAAAAATTCATCAATGTGTAGTAGATAGCCTGACCGCCTGTTATATTAAGAAATTTCAACGCCCACAATCCCACGAAGTAATTCAAAAAATAACAGATCACAAAACCGAAAAAAAGACTCAGAATATATGGCAACAGATGATTCAGTGCGGGCAATTCCACGCCGAGTATCAGAAAACCAAGGCAGAATATAGGTATATACCGGAAAACAAAATTGTAGAAAACGTGACCCAACATCTCAAAAAATGTCATATAGATGAGGCCACAGGGTCTGAGAACATCGAAAGCTATCGTTCCGTCATTTACCTTTTGAAAGAGAAAAGCGCCATAGGGCAGAAACATCGTTATCCAGACACCGGCCTGATTAACCATAACGTAAGTTACCATAGCCGAAGTTTCAGGGCTGTCTCCCAAAAGTGCCCTCCAGATACTAACCGCTATGTATCCGAATATGAAACTTCCCACACTGTTGATAATATGATTCAGTAAATAAATCCTGTTGCGTGAGAATGAGTTTTTTGAAATTGCAAGTCCCGCTCTGAAAGCTTTCACCTCCCAGTTATTCTGAATGTATTTTCACCTTAATTATGCAAACAAAATGGAATGAGTTGAAAAATTAATTCAGATAAATTTTTGAATTTTCAAATTTATAACACCGCATTTCTTTAAAAACACGAATTTTTTTTCATATTTTTGTTTAAAAATTCTTTGTCATGCCTATGAGAAACATCGAACAGAAATTGACAACAGTTATTTCTCTATTGAGAATCGAAGCAGTTCTTCGGTTTACAGGTAAAATGTTATTCTGTATATTTCATTATTTTTAATGAATGTAGCTTTTAACGGCATATTTCATTCAATGATTTTTTTGACAACAAAACGAACTTCCAGCCGTAGATTCAACTGAAATTTTTCGATTTGTTTCTTAAATAACGAGATAAAGGTGGACAAAAATCTGCCCGGCAATTACAAATTATACCAACAATTTCAGAATTTGCAAGTCTCTTTTTACGAAAAACTGTTTTATCATGTAAGCAGACGATGATCTTTAAAGATCTTTTTAGTCAGCCGCAACTTTATTGCAGCGGCAAATTGCCGAAAATAAGCTTTTGTACTGAAAGACAAAATTATTGTTATTTTTCGGATAATTAAGCAGAAACCTTTTTAATTCACCGGAGAATTTTATATAGGAATATCATCGGTTTTATATTTTTTGATGTTTATGTTCGGTTTTACCGAAGGTTCCTGATCATTTCATATTGCTTAACGATTATTTTGAAATTCAACTTTTTCATAAATTCGGAGAACGGTTTATAATCCGAGTCTATATTCAAAAAGGAGAGTTTGTATCCATCTCTTCTGTTTTCAGAGGCCTTCTTTATCAGAGAAGATGCGACTCCCTTTCTTCTGTACTCTTTATGAATTGAGAGCTGGGGAACATCTCCCGTATTTGATTCAAGAACGAGATATCCGATGCATCTTTCATTGTCAAATGCGGAAAATATTTCAAAATCCTCCATGATTCTTTTTACCGAATCGGTACTGTTCTGCCAGGAAGGATAGATGTTCCAGAATGTTTCAAATAGATCCCAATCCGCATTTTCAATTTTCTTTATATTGAATTTCTTTTTATTTTCAGGAAAGGTTATATCCTTAACTTCCGCCCGGTAAACATCAAAGCATCTCGAAATCTCAAAACCCTTTCTCTTATAAAGTTCATAGGCTTTGATATTGGTTTGTATAACTTCAAGAAGATAATTTTCGAATCCGAGCTTTTTAGAATTCTCAAAACTTTCCTCGATTAATTTTGTTGCGATACCCCTTCTTTGATAATCGGATGTCACTCCAGTGAAACAATCATAAATTGTGTTTTTCCCCTGCCACAATCCACCTGCATTTACAACAAATCCCGCAAGCCTGTCTTCATCATATGCACCCATAGATATTTCATAGTTGGCTCCTCTTCGTTTTCCCACCTTCACAAACTTTTCATAGGGCATCTGAATAGGAACTTCATAATCCGAAAACGCGTCGTTGAATGCTTCGCAAACTTTTTCCGCACTAGTTTTTGCCAGTGATTTATATTCCATAAATACCTCCCGTCAACGTTTATTCGTTTTTATGTCGGAACTTTTATTTCAAAAAATCAGGATTCTCAAAAATTTCAAATCCTCTCCTCTTTATCATCTCAACAAAAGTTTCATTCATGGATGGCATGAAATCGGCACTGTAATGCAAACCAAACCTGTATTGAAAAGTGGAAATTACACCGGTTTCCTCTATTTGATTCACCACTTCATCAGCGAACTCTTTGTTTTCCACTTTTTCACACACACTTCTTATTTTTTCGATACGTGTGTCATCACCTTTTACCTTTAAAATTCTGCTCAAATATTTTTCCTCTACCGCTTTTTTCATTTCTTCATCCGACGGTTTTCGGTATTTGTTTTCGTGAACCAGAGTAGAGATCCCGTATTTTTTTGCAACCCGCGGCTGGATTTTCGGATATCCCATACTCACAAGGACGACAGGAAGGACCCCTTCAGGTAATTCCAGAACTTCAACGCTTCCCTCAAGGGATTCTGGAATTGTAAAAATCGTTCCTATATAAACGGATCCAAGCCCAAGTGAATCGGCAGCTATACACGCTGTTTGAGCCGCTATCATCGTATCCTGAAAAGCTATCCAGAAATGTGGAAAAGCTTTTTGAGCGGTGAATGGAGCTTTTTCAATCTGTGTCATTCTTTTTATTCTGTAAAAATCGATGCAAAAAAGAAGATTGACGGGTGCGGTTTTTATAAAACTCTGATTTCCAAACGACACTATTTTTTCCATAATTTCCTTATCGGTTATTTTTATTATTGAAAAGGGTTGTAAATTTCCCCCGCTGGCAGAATGTGTTGCGGCCCCGAGAATCTCATCCATAACTTCGTCACTTATTTTCCTGTCGGAAAAAGCCCTCAAACTTGCCCTTTCATTCAATAATTTTATAGTTTCATTCGAATATTCACTCATATTATCATCTCCCGTTTGTTTTTTATAGTATCCCATTCGGAAGATGTAGTCAAGGAATTATCATTAAAATTTTTGAAAATCAGACTTTATTAAGTGAAATAAAATATTTTTTGTGGAGAGAAAAGAATACGATTTAACTAACTATAAAAACAGATTTTTAGCTATCGAGTCTCTCTGCATTAAACCTGCGATTTTTTCAAATGTTGAGTAGTGAAATTAATACCGGGATGGATATCAGACTCAATATGGTTGATACCACTACACCTCTCGATCCAAGGATATAATCTGAGTCATGTTTCATGGCAAACACCGTAACGTTCGCCGCGGCGGGCATGGCGGACAGCACTATCGGAACTCCCTTCACCAATGGTGACAGATCGAAGGGTAACAGCAACAGGTACATGATGAAAGGTACAATCGCCAGTTTCACCACCGAATATATTATCAATCTTGCATCCTTAAACGTATCTGAAAGCTTTGCTTCACCTATAGTAGCTCCGATTATTATCATCGCCAGAGGAGTGGTCGAGTTACCTAGAAGTTCAAGTGATTCCTGTAAAAATGACGGCAGTTTTATTGAAAAAAGGAAAAGAGAAAAACCTATCGCTATGGAAATGATCCCGGGATTGATAAATATTTTTTTAAGATTAAATTTGTTCTTCGCCCCGCTCACCAGAGCTATTCCAAGAGTCCACATGAGCGCCTGTACCCATATATTCAATATTGCGGCATAAAAAACCCCCGGTTTTCCAAACACTATAGATGCGACCGGATAGCCAATATATCCAACATTTCCAAAAATTATCATGAATTTGAATATAGCCTTTTCTTTGTCCGTTCCTTTTATTGTTTTGGAAAAGATCCAGGCAACGAGAAAAAGCACACCGTACATGAGCGGACCAAGGGCAAATATCACTATGGCATTTGCCAGAAGATCATCCGAAAATTCGAAATTCATCGATACTATAACCATTGCAGGCAAAGTGACATAAAGAACTAAATTGGATAATTGTTTTGTGAAAGTCTTCCCAATGAGGTTCAGCCTTCTTGAAAAAATTCCTACAGCGATTAAAATGAAAAATACCGCGATTTGATTCACCACCGTTAAGAAACTCAACACTACCCTCCTGCAACAGCACCGGTTAAATTCAATTTACCGACTCGGCCTGATTCTTTACTCTATCATAACCATTTTCATGATATCACCAATCATGATCGATGAAAATAGTGAAAATAAAATTTACAATAATATAAATGTGTTGAAAAAACAATAAAAAACGAAGAATATAAATAAAATAGATAGTGGAGAAGATTGGTATGATTATATCCGGATAGTTTCTGCCGATTTCAGAATCATTATTCTCCCGGTACGGATAAATTATGAATCCTGAGAAAAGACAGTTTATCCCAATAACCTCTTTGAAATACAATTTTCCCATTTCGAATTCTGAAAAAACCGCTTCCTCTCAACCCCAGAGGATCTTTCCATTCCAGAATGGCCCATTCCCCATCCTGAAACATATTCACCACTATGCATGTCATCTTTGCACGCGCAAAATCTTCCTTAAAGAAATGTCTGATATTTTCTTTACCAACCACAGGTTTTTCGGCTACCTGATGATTTACCGCATCATCAGAATATAATTCACATATCGCATCGGCATCATTGTTATTGAACGCCTCAACCCATTTTTCTAAAGTTTCTTTTGGAGCCATTCATTTACCTCCCACATAAAAGCAATTTCAGAAGATTATAATATAAAATCAACCATATTTGTTATTTCCGGTTTTATCGATGATTTTTGATTTCAAACTTTCCCGATGATATTTTTTTAATTACAGTGTTTTTGAAAGATTTAACTAAAACAGTTTTTCAAATTTTGAAATAAAAAGAAAAATTAACAGTCATAAAAAACTGCCTTGAAATTTTTAATGTACAGAATGCATTGAGAAGATAACATAGAGGAGATAACCGTTTTGAAAAATTAATACAACTGGGTGACCTCAATTGGAACAAAAACTTTGCTATTATGAACGGTTTTTCATTCTCCGCTTCTTGCATGTTTTTTTCGTGTTTTTAAATTATAATAGAGTGAATAATCTCACCTCTCTTCAAAAAGGAGAATCAGATGTTTAAACTCAAAGGAAAATGGGGACCACTGGTACTTATATCTTTCGCAACCTTCATAATGCTCATTGATACCACGGCCATGAATGTTTCCATCACTTATTTAGTAAGGGATCTTGACACCACGGTCGGCGAGATTCAGAATATCATGTCTGTTTATGCTCTTATCATGGCTTCTCTCATGCTTTTAGGTGCAAAAATCGCCGACATTATAGGCAAAACAAGGGCCTTCGTTTTCGGTGCCGTTATTTATGGAATTGGAACGAGCATAGCTTCTCTTTCAGTGAATACAACGATGCTTCTGATCGGATGGTC
>JASGMR010000001.1 GCA_030156385.1 Kosmotogales bacterium | reverse complement strand
TATAATCATGAATTCTAATAAAAATATAACTGCAGTGTTCACGGAGATCCCTCCTGAAACGTACTCTCTCACCATTAATACGGATGGTCAGGGTGATGTAACTGTGAATCCTGAAAAAGCCGAATACGAAGATGGCGACAATGTTCAACTCACTGCCGTTCCCGACGAAGGCTGGCAATTTGATCACTGGGAAGGTGACCTAACAGGTGATGTCAATCCTTCTTTTATAACCATGAATTCTAATAAAAATATAACTGCAGTGTTCACGGAGATCCCAAATACCCCTCCAACAATCCAAAAAGTGTCCGGTCCAAACGGAGAAGTAAATGAAATTGATCAAACCTTTCAATGGATGGGCAGTGATTCCGACGGATCGATTTCAGGTTATGAATACAGAAAAGATGGCGAAAGCTGGATTAATATCGCAAACACTCAATACGTATGGAATACAATAAGTGAAGGTACTCACACATTTGAAGCGCGGGCAAAAGATAATGATAGTGCTTACTCGGAAGTAATAACATGGAGTTTTACGGTTATCATTTATTCTGGAAATGTCGATTTAGTTGGTCCGGTGTACAATGGAAATATTTTATTGGTAAGCAATGAATCCACCAATGAAAATGATTCACAAAATGTCGGTACTCTTCCTAATATACTAAACAGCAAAAGTGCGGGAAAAACCGATGAGATATATATGGTGGATGCTATCCTGCCCTATGATGGGGATTTGAACGAAAATAATCTGGTAAGTCCGGATGATATCGATAATGAAGAATATTCTGTTGGAGATACGAAATTATTCTGGACCTACAATTTTGAAACTGGAATTTATGTACAGATAATATCGACTTTACAATATATCGGAAGCAACGTGGAAATATGGGCCGAAGATACAGATGATATAACTTTATCGAGGGCACAACAATTGGGAGAAGAATTTGATAATTCTATTTGGGATTTAGTGACGACATATTTCTATACTCCTTCCGATGTCAACGGAGATGGAAAAGTCGCAATATTATGTTTCGATATTCAAGATGGATTCAGTGGAAGCGGTGGGTATACAGGGGGATATTTTTATTCGGGAGACCTTTACACTTCGGGTACCTCCAATCACATGGAAATTTTCTATATAGATACCTATCCCGCGATGCACTATCCAAAATCCTCTCCCGTTGATGTGAGCAAAGCGTATTCTATTCTTGCTCATGAATTTCAGCACATGGTGAATTTCAACAGAAATGTCTTTGTAGAAAAAACAGGTAACATGGTCACATGGCTGAACGAAGCGTTCTCGATGGCAGCAGAGCATATGTATGAAGGTATCCAGTCAAGCAGAATAAATTATTACAACAGTTCTTCAAGTATAAGAAACGGACATTCACTTTTATACTGGGATCGTTATGGTGATGTATTATCCAATTATTCTCTTTCATATCTGATGGGCCAATATATAAGGACACAGATGAACCAGGTTGATTATATATTCAAAGAAATGCTCGAGGATTTAAACAATGGTTATGGATGTGTTGAGAACGCCGTAAAAAAATATATCGATGCGGATATGAATTTCGGTGATTTCATGACTTCGTTCAGAATAGCATTATATTTAAAAGAATCTACAGGACTGTATGGATTCAACGGAGAAAGCGGTTTTGATTCTTTGAACACTCAGATTGCTAATTCTTTGCCATCAACTATAAGAGGTGGCGAGGCATTTTTCACTGAAATAGATGGTGGAAGTTTTACCGAATCGGGTGATCAGGGTTCCGATATTCAATATGCGGGAATAAATTAAATGTTATTATTAAACTGAAAGATGATCACCAATATTTTTTTAAAAATAAGAAATATTCCTTTTTTTAATACAATATATCCAAAACAAAAGGAGTATTATGACAAAAAAAGATAGGAAAATATATTTAATAAAAGTACCAAATAAAATTGAAAAATTTAACAGTAGATTTATTAAAAATTATGAAAATGCTCTTATGGAACCCTGTGAAGAGCAAATACATAATTTGAGAATCAGTATAAGGGAATTATCTGAAGGCCTTAAAATTTCTTCAGTTATATTAAAAAAGGATTATTATTCTATATGCAGGCGTTTAAAAGAACTTTTAAAAGTTTTAGGAACCCTCAGGGATTTGCATGTTGAAAAAGAGATTCTGAATGAGAAAATCGTATTCAATGATGATTTGAATCATAAAATAAATAAATATGAATTGATGGTAATAAAAGTACTGGAAGAATTCGATATCACGATTTTTAAAAATGAAATGAACAAAATATTAGATGATCTGAAAAATGCGTACAAAAATTTAG
Organism: Kosmotogales bacterium; assembly: GCA_030156385.1. Taxonomy (GTDB): domain Bacteria; phylum Thermotogota; class Thermotogae; order Petrotogales; family Kosmotogaceae; genus JASGMR01. Next base: position 96,265 of record JASGMR010000001.1, on the reverse strand, counting down.
ATTTAAAAAAGATTGAAAAAAATACAAAGAAATTTCTTTGTGAAAGGTACTTCGATCTTATAAATAAAACAAAAAACCTCAATTATAATGATATAAAATCATTTCATAAAGCACGAATTTCTTTTAAAAAATTCAGATACTCTTATGAATCATTGAAAAAATATTTATCTTTATCAAAAACTGATCTGAAGCGATTGAAAAAAATACAGGATGAATTGGGAGAAATAAATGACATACAAAATACACTGGATTACTTGCTGGACTTCTGGAATTCAAAAATTTCAAAAAATTCTATGCAGTCATTAAATATTATAAAGCATAGAAAAATCGAACAATTTTTATTTAAATTAGAAGTTGAAAAAACTTTTTTTAAAAAATTAATTCGAAAAGTAAATATTTAATTTTTATTGAATTTCGGAAACTTTTTTGAGTTATAATAAAATATAGCCTATAGAGGAGTTGTTATTGTGAAGATAAAATTATTTTCAGTGTTTTTTTTAATTTTCTTTCTAATTTCACAGGTGACCTTTTCCAGTATTATAAATTTTGAAGAAAATGAAGAAATCAGTAATAGCATTTTAAATTCCTTCATCGCTTTAGTTGAAGGAAAAATGAACAGTAATTTAGAAATCCAAAGAATTCTTTCAAGAACGGCGGAATTAAAATCTGGAAAATGGATGTTGGCAAAAGAGTTAATAAGCACTTTCCAGTATCACGAAGATTATTCTTTAATTTGGTATTCTCTGCCTGACGGTAATTATTACAGATCGGATGTTGGATTGACTGATCAAAATTTATTTGACAGGAAATATTTTCCTTCATTATTAAATAAAAACGAAGTGTTTGGAGATATTGTGACCGGTAAAACTTCTGGTAAAAAATCTATAATTATCGCCGTACCAGTAATAAATAACAGTGAAGTAGTTTCAATTATTGGTTGTTCAATTTACTGTGAAGAATTCACAAAAGCGCTTATCGAGAAAGTGAAATTGCCTGATAAAGCATTTTTTTTAATAATGGATAATGACGGGAACTTTATTTTGAATTCAAGTGAGGATTTATTAATAGATAATCCATTTAATGAAGGCACAACTTCATTTAAAGAAGCAATGAAAAACGTTTTGAATACAAAAAATGGATATGAAGAATTCGAATACAACAATAAATTGCACAAAATTATTTATGAAAAATCTTCTTTAACAAATTGGATTTATATAATTGGACAGACGTATTAAAATTTGAATACTTTTTGTATTTTAAATTTTTCAAAGAATCACTATCATTTTAATTTGTGAAATTATAACCTTTTTTGTCCGATAATATCTTTGATGAAATAGAGTAGTTTTTTTATTTTTCTATATTATAAGATTAGGTACCAACTCTTTATAATCATTTATAGTAATATCTGCTTCAGTTTTTAAATTTTTCCTGTCCGGGTCAAAGAGAATTGCTCTAATACCTGCTTCGTGAGAAGCACATATATCTATTTCTCTGTCACCTATACTGAAAGTATCTTTTCGCGAAAGTTTGTATTTTTCTAAAATAAATAATATACCATCAGACGACGGTTTCCTTTTCAATCCATTCTCAACAGTCAGAATGTCTTTGAATAGATCATTCATACAATTCTTCTCAAGAAGTTTTATTATTTTACTTTTTTTTCTATGAGAAAAAATAAAATTCAAACCCTTTTTCTCTAAATTTAATTTGCATAAATTTACTGCATCAATATAGGGTTTTTGATCAAAAGAGTATTTACTTTCGATAGAATTATATTCATTCATAAAATCGTTAAAGTTAATTTTAATATCAAAATCTTCTTTGATGTTTTCAAATGCAAATTCCCTCGATTTTTTTAACAACTTTTTCAAATAATCTTCATCTAGATTTATGCCATAATTATGAAAAATTTCTCTGAAGACCTTTATTGTCACCGGAAAAGTATCGAAAAGAGTGCCACCAAAATCCCATATTATATTCATTATTATATTACTTCCCTATTTTCATTATCAAAATATCTTTTTTACCGTGATTTCCACTTATATCTCCGTCATTTGAACTGGTTTCACCTAAAATCAAATAACTTTTATCTTTCAGTTGAATAATATCTTTACCAATATCGTCACCCGTTCCGCCATATTTTCTTTCCCAAAGAATTTCACCATTTTCATTTATTTTAAAAATGATTAAATCAAAATCATTTATGTATACATTTCCCAGAATTCCCATTTCAAAGCCTTTAGGTTTATTTTGAATTGATTCGGTCCGCCCTGTAAACAGGATTTTATCATCACTAGTTATAAAAGCACCTGAAACAAAATTATCAGATTTATCACCATAAGCTTTTCTGTAAATAAGTGTTCCATCACCATCAATTTTGTAGACAACTATATCATAATCATCATTCTTTTTTCCCGGAGTTAAATTTATTGTATTCGAAGAACCAATTATATAAACATCATCATTTTTATCTTTGAGAATACTCGTTGCAAAATCATCGCCTTTTCCTCCTAAGGTATCTTGCCACAATATTTCTCCGTCTTGATCAATTTTTATAAGCCAGATATCTCTTTGATTGATTGTAATATTCTCCATATTTAAATTATCACTATAAAAATTTTCTATCTCACAATCGGATGATCTCGTATTTCCAGCTATGACAAAATTTTTATCCGATGTCTCGACTATATCTATAGCATAATCATATGAACTTCCACCATAATTATTTTGCCACTTTATTTTTCCATCTTTATCAATTCTGATAGCAAAAAAATCGTAACTTCCATGCAATTCGTATTCTTCAGCATCATTTGAAGAGGTAAATCCAACAATTATAAAATCATTTTCTGAAGTCGGTAAAATTTTATATCCCGCTTCATCACCTTTACCTCCAATAATTTTTTGCCATATGACATAACTATTTTTATCCATCTCTATGATCCAGATATCAAAATCATTATTATTACTCTTATCATAATAAGATATTCCCGTAAGAATATAATTTCCGGACTCTGTTTCTATAATATCCATGAATTTATCAAACCCATATTCTCCAAGAGATCTTTGCCACATATAATATCCTCTATCATCAAGCTTAATAATCCAGCCTTTAGAAAGACCGTCTTTATTTGAAGAATTAACGTTACCGTCAATGGAATTTGAGCCTCCAACTATTATGTACCCATCTTTTGATTGTAAAACTTTATAGGCACTTTCATTTTCAGAACCACCTAAACATCTTTGCCACAATAATTCAGGAACATATACTGTTCTGAATGCAAAAACATCGGAAGATTTCTGAAAACCGTATTTATCCTTTGCTACAACCTTCCATAAATAAACAGTGGAATCTTCAAGTTCAGTAATATCGACACTCTGTTCAGTGGTATTCTTTTTGATTAGTTTCATATTTTCTTTATTACCGAAATAAACATCATATACAATTTTCTCATCATCCGGATCAATTGCTGCCCACTCAAGTACTATACTCTTTTCTTCGATGTTTTCATTATTAAGTGGATAAAAATCTTTTTCGATAAATTCAGGAGATAAATTTACGTTAATTACAGATAAATTAAAAATTATATAATCCGTTTTTTCATTTAATGATGAAATTTTTATCACTATTCTATAAACCGACGGAGCATCATTTTTTGATTGATAAGTGTATATTCCATATTTTATTTGTCCAACACTATTTTGCACAGAAAACTCTGCTCCCTTTGTCACATTGTTCAGTATTTTATTAAGATCTAATACGAATTCCTTTCCCTCTTCAATTGAATAATTCTGAAGGGTAATTACATCACAAAATGAAATGGCGAACAAAAAAATAAAAAAACCGATGATAATTATTCTTTTTCTCATTATAATTCCCCAAACAAACACATCTTTAACTTATAAAAAGCTTATACGCCTCATGAATTATGATAATTTTTTAATGCTTGGCAAAAACTCTGAAATCTATTTTTGGAAATATTGCATCCAACCAATTCAATTTTTCTATATATTTTTTATCAATGTTATCGTCATTAACTTCCTTTTCAATGTTCATAAAATTATTCAGGAAAAATTTTGTCCTGTTTTCAGCATATTCCACTGTCGTGCCTGTCGTTATTATAAAAGCCCAATCACTCGATTGCGCAAGTAAAAGTTCACGGGCCATCTGATTAAGAGCAGCTTCTATGTTAGGATCAGAAGTGTTTTTATGTATGGTGGCAAGGCGAATCATTCTTTCTGTCATTTCATCAAGATGTCTATAAATCCAATCATTTTTCCCATTAAGCCACACTTCGTTATAACCGTTTGCTCCCCACGTTGAGGAATTAGGAACAACTACCTGTACGGCATCCATTTGTTCAAATACTTCGGGTGGAGTCGCAGGAATAACTTCAGGAATACTTGCTAATTCCTCAAATAAGGCTTCGATAAACATCGGTCCTTCATACCACCAGTGGCCATAAAGCTCCGCATCAAAAGGCGCAACAATATTTGGAGAAACATCACCCATCTCTTTACTCAATCGTAAAATTTGCTCTTTTTTCTTATGCGCAAAATCCTTTGCGTGAATTTTAACTACTTCTTTTGCTTTATCAATATCATAATAATCTTTATCATCAATCGATACATTTTTTCCAGTTATTCTATAATATTTTATACCTGTATTACACCTTATGCCTGATGGATCAATATAGGGAGAAATATATTCATTATCTCTCTCAAATCCAACGTCTTTATAAAATTCTCTGTAAGCAGGGTCACCGGGATATCCAACTTCAGCGCTCCATACCTGCTGGCTGGATTCGGGATCACGGGCAAGTACAAAAACCCCTTCAGGTGTTATTACGGGTTCATAAACGCCATATTTTGGAGTTGGATCACCGTAGATTAATCCATGTGTATCTACAAAGAAAAATTTCAGTCCGGCTTCACTTAAATACTTATCAACACCGGGTACATAGGCACATTCAGCTAGCCAGGTGCCTCTCGGCTTTTTTCCCATGTAGTTTTCATATGTTTGAACACCTATCTCAATTTGCGCCTTTACTGCCTCAGGATACCTTAACATAAGTGGTAAAAAACCATGTGTTGCATTACATGTAATGATTTCCAAATAACCTTTTTCCTGAAAAGAGGCAAATTCTGATAAAATATTTCCGTTACACTTCAAATAAAATTTTTTTATTTCGTTTAACTTTTCATAGTAATATTTAGCCATTTTTAGTTTCTTTTCATTTTCATCTTTTGTTTTCTCAATTTCTTTTTTTGCCAAAGCTATGCTTGAATCCAAATAATTCAAATATTTTTCCTGAAGATCCTTATTAACTAACATTTCCATAAGTGGCGGAGTAATACTCATCGTTATTCTGAAAAATATTTTTTTTGATTCTAAATTTTTAAATACCATTAAAAATGGAATGTAAGTTTCTGTTATCGCTTCAAAAAGCCATCTTTCCTCCATATATTGTTTGAAATCGGGATGATTAATGAACGGGAGATGTGCATGAAGCATTAATGTAAAAAAACCATTTTTCTTCATAATTTTCCACCACTTTTTATTTTGGATAATTTTTTTATATGCTCACCTGACGATGGATTCAGATATTCAAGATTAATCTCAGAGGTTAGCGAACCTTTAAATTCTTCATTTTTCTCAATTGAGTTAATTGTTTCTTTATCAAGCTTTTTCCAGTCATGTGATTTCAATAATATCCATTTTTCGCTTTTTGAAAACTTTGGTGAACTCGAGGGAGTTTTAATTATGTTGGACTTTATCAAACATGAAAAAGTCTCATCCATATAGTAACCGATCTCTCCAATATAATTTGCATTTTGATTTTCTACATTGAAATAATACTTTCCTGCTCCAACTGGAATTTCCGATTGAAATACTTTATTGCCATTAAAACCATTATAAATGATGTTTGTAATATCAACAACCCGAGCAAAGACCGGTATATCAAGAGATTTAAGTAAATCAATTGTGTTATCAGAAAAATCCCATCTTAAATGAACCCAGTATGGGCTGACATAATCCAGGATGACAGCATCTTTTTTATATGTTTTTGGTATCGCTTTAACAGCATGGGACGATTCAATTTTTTCTTCACAAACATTTTTATTTGGCTCATTTTTTCTATAACTGGATGTTTCAACATTTTCTTCCAAATATTTCTTGATTAATTTCAGTATTTCTCTTTTTTTCATTGTTCTTTTTAACCTTAAATTAAGTAACTTAGCAGTTTTTCTTAAATCCTGAATAGAAGGATTATCTTCAATGATCTTTTTAATCTTTTCATTCTTCATGGCGGTTCACCCCTTTTGGTCATATTACTTTATTATTGGTCATATTTTATCATTAACTTTAATTATATATGATTATAGCTCTTTATTTCAAAAATTCTACCCCAGACAACAGAATTAACCATATATTAAATTTTATTTAATTTATTCTCAATAATATGATCCATCCACGATTCTTCAACATTAAATTGTGTACCAGCCTTCATTTCCTTAATTGAAAGAATATTATTCGATAATTCGTCTTCTCCTATTATTACAGATAATTTAACACCAATTCTATTCGCATGTTTCAATTTATTTTTCATGCTTCTATTGACTACATCCACATATGTTTCAATGTTTCGTCTTCTTAGTCTTTCAGCATATTCAAAAGCTTTATTGAACGCTTGGGGACTTTCAAAAGGCAATATAGCAACTTTCGGATTACTATCAAATTCAATATCATATTCCAGTTCTTTCAAAAGGATAATAATTCTTTCAATGCCGCAGGCAAAACCTACAGCGGGAACACTTTTGTTCCCTATATAATCTATCAATCCATCGTATCTTCCACCACCTAAAATTTGATCCTGAGCACCAAGTCGATCGGATCTGAATTCAAAGGCGGTTTTTGAATAATAATCCAGCCCTCTGACCAAATTTTTATCAACACTGAACTCAATATTTCTACTTTCCAGTAATTTTTTCAAATCATCAAAATCATTTTTACATTCATCACATAAGTAATCTAAAATCGACGGGGCATCTTTTGAGATTTCTTTATCCTCTTTACAATCCAACAATCTTAATATATTTTGATCATATCTCTTTTTACAATCTTCACACAATTGATCTTTTTTATCGGCATAGTAATTTTTTAAAGCCTCGATATAGTCCATTCTGCACTTTTTACAACCAATAGAATTTATATATATTTTGTAATCATTGATTCTCAGTTCATCAAGAAAATTGATCGCTAATTCTATTATTTCAAAATCCGCTAAAAAATCTTTTGAACCTATTATTTCCGCTCCGAATTGATGAAATTCTCTCAGTCTTCCCGCTTGAGGTTTTTCATATCTGAACATTGAACCAATATAATAAAGCTTTAAAGGTAAACCATAATTCACAAATCCATTTTCAACAAATGCCCTTGCTACTGGGGCAGTTCCTTCCGGTCTAAGGGTAATTGAGCGTTTCCCCTTATCTTCAAAAGTATACATTTCCTTTTGTACCACATCTGTGGCCTCTCCGACACTTCTTCTGAATAACTCAGTGGCTTCAAACATAGGTGTTCTGATTTCTTTAAAACAAAACAAATTTGTAACCTTTTTTATTGCTTTTTCAATAAAATACCAATATTTCAACTCATCAAATGAAATGTCCTGAGTTCCCTTTATTTTTTTAAGCATATTTCATCTCCTTATTTTTCTCTGATTCTAGAAATATCTTTTACAATTTTCACTATTCCATATAATATTACAAAGAATTCCAATCTGCCAAAAAACATTCCCAATGTCTCGGTCCATATTATTCCAAGTGGGGCTGACTGAGAAGTAATTCCTATGGATAAACCAACAGTGCTTAGAGCAGAAGCAAATTCAAATGCCGCATCCTGTAAACTGAATCCATAAGATGAAATTATCCCCACACCGATCGAAAATGTTAAAAAATATGCAGAAAAATTCATGAGGATTTCCCTGATCATTGATGGATTAACATAGCTTTTTTTAGAACCCTTCCACACTTCAATTTTTGTCACAGATCTACTCGGCAAAAAGAAATTGATTATTTGCTGCTTCAACAGTTTATATACAATGTATATACGATATTGCTTCAAACCTCCTGAAGTAGAGTCCAGATCCCCTCCAAAAATCATAAGAAGAGTAATCATGAATAAACCGAAAGAATTCCAGTTGAAAAAATCGACTGTTGAAAAACCCGTTCCTGTTAATGCAGACACAGCTTGAAATATTGAATGTCTGAAATTTTCACCAAGATTTGCATAAAAAAGATGCATAGTTCCAAACATAATCATTGGGATAAAGATAATTAAAATGAAAAAAAGTGATTTTGGTTCACCATTTTTCTTCAAAGATTTCCAATCTCTTTTCCATAATAAATAATGAATACCAAATCCTGTTGTTCCCAGAATCATTAATACCATCGTAATTACTTCTATAAATATACTGTTAAATTCACCTATTGATCCGGCTCTTGTCGAAAAACCACCGGTAGCCAATGCGGTTAAGGAATGATTAAATGCATCGAAAAAGCTCATACCTGCTATCATATAAAACAACATTCCAACTATTGCATAGGTGAAATAAATTACTAAAATTTTTCTGACCGAACTCCTCATGTTGGGTACCAAATTGTCCATTCTTCCCTCAGCATTATACAAACCAAATCCAGTTGGCCCCAATATAGCCGACATCATTACAATGGCGAATCCTGCACCACCAATAAATTGCATTATACTTCTCCACACGAGAAATATTCTTGGTATTTTTGTAACGTCAACAAGCGTCAAACCCGTTGTAGTCCATCCGCTTGTAGATTCGAAGAATGCGTGTGAAAATGACAATATTCCTTCAAAAACGAAAGGCAAAGAAGAAAAAAATATCCCAAAAATCCATACGAATAAAACAATAAGCGAACCTTCCTGTATAGTAACAGGAGTACCCGGTTTAAGTTTTGTCCAAATACTGAGAATAAATCCAAATAGAAACGATAAAATTGCTGTGTAAATAAAACTCAGTGAACTGTTTAAATCACCGGGATACATAACACAAAAAACACAGGGAATCAGAAGAACAATAGAAAAAAACATAAAAAGCGTTCCAATATAACTGAAAACTATTTTATATCTTTTTTTTAGAACCTGAATATACATTATGTTTCACCAATGAATGTATTATAAACCGAATTTTTCATTTCCTTCTTTGATATTATTATCAATTTATCTCCCGGTAATATGTACGTATCTCCCTTTGGAATAATGGAAGAGTTATTTCTTTTTATCGCTCCGATAATACCATCCTTGATTTCTATATTTTTTAGTTGTTTTCTTGAAACGGGAGAACTCTCATTTATATCTATTTCAAAAATTTCCAAATCAGATGAGTCCGTCAAAAGACTTTTTATATGCTTTTCGACAGTTGAACTTGCAAAAATAGCTTTAGCCATTATCGATACCGGACTGACTGTTTTTTCTATTCCAATCTTCTCAAAAACTTCAAGATTTTCGGGATCATTTATCAAAGAAATTGCATTTTCAATTTTGTAAATTTCTCTGGCGGCCAGACAGGCTACAAGATTATCCTGATCTCTCGGTGTTAAGGCAATAAATACATCATCACTCTTCAATTCCAGTTGTTCTAAAACTTTATTATCCGTTCCATCGCCATTAATAATCAACGCTTTGAGTTTTTTGGCTAAATATTTGCAATATTGAGGTTTTTTATTGACCATTGTTACTTTGTATCCTCTATTTAAAAACATTCTACCCAAATAGTACGAAATCTCTTCTCCGCCAATTAAAATTACTTTCACTGTTTTTCACCCTTTGAAATAAATTTTTTTAATCTGTTTGACGCAAGCATTGTTGGACAGACAATCTCGATTTTATATTTTGCAAAGGTTTTTATGTTTTTGGGATTGTAAACTCTCGCTATAATATTGTTCACGTTAAAATACTTTTTTACGGTTAATGCGATCATAATATTCGTATTATCATCCGGGGTTAAAACAAAAACAGCGTGGGCTTTATCAATTTTTGCCTCTCTCATTTGCTCAATTTCATTTGCCTCGCCGATCAAAGTAAAACCGGTAAAATCAAAGGATAAGTTTTCAAACGAAGCTTCATCCCTGTCAATTACAACCACACTGTGTCCTTTGGCAGATAATTCGTTTGCAATGATAGATCCTAATCGTCCACAACCAAAGACAACGTAATAAAAACTTTTCTTAAAAGGAATTTTAAAATCCATTTTTACACCTACTTATTATTCTCAAGCTCATCCAGAGCATATTTCGCCTCTTTGAAATTTGGATCCAAAGCAAGAGAAGCTTTTAAGTTTTTTATTGCAATATTAGGATTCTTGTTTTTCATAAATAACGCATATAAATAATGCGGTTGGGGTAAAGAGGGATTTTTATAGAATAAAGATTTTATCTGATCTTCTAAATCTTTGTTGTCTTCTTTATTCATAAACTCTATTCTCTTTTTTAACTCTTTAATCTTTTCATTAAAAGTGGGCTCATTAGAAATTTTTATGGCCTTTTGAAAAATTTCAAGAATTTCATCCGGAGTGAAAGGTATAGAAATATAATCAATCACATCATATTGAAACGCTTTTTTAACAGCCTCTATGGAATTCAAAGTTGTTACGACAACAACAGGAAAATTATAATTGTAACGTTTGAATTTATCTAAAAGGGATATACCGGTAAGTTCGCCCTTTGATACTTTTAAATCGACAAACAAAAGATCGGGTTTTTTTGTCCTGATTTCATTTAAAAGTTCGTCTGGTTCCGTAAAAGATCTTAAAACATTACCGTCAACTTTTTCTAAAATAGATATTATATTCCTTATTACATTTCTTTCTTCACTCAACACATAAATCAAAGGCATAAAATCACCTCCAAATACATTTTATATTACCACAATATCCGATAAAGATAATAAAATTACATTTTCTTCCCGTTTTTATAAAAAATAATTCCTGGCAGAACTGAATAAAAATAGTTTTAACAAAATCCATAAACCAAGATTATAAACGCTGAAAAGAGCAAAAGGAATTATATATTAAAAAATAACGAAAAAAATTTATGTATTCAATCATCTTATAGATTTCAAGTCCGGAATTTTTGTTTTTTTCTCTAAATATGTAAAAAGAAAAGAAAAACATAGAACCATCACTAAATATATTAAAGCGGTTATGATATACATATCAAAAAATCTGTAATTTCTAGAAGCAATCACTTTTGTGGTACCCATCAATTCTGAAACACCAACCATATACGCCAGTGAAGAATATTTAAGCAGATATATAAATTCATTTGTCCAGGCAGGAATTACTCTTCTTATCGCCTGGGGAAGCATAACAAAAATAACTGACTGTATTTTAGTCATTCCAAGTGATCTGGCAGCTCTCATCTGGTTGGAAGCAATTGATAATAAAGAACCTCTCAGATATTCAGCTTGATAACATCCGCTGTTTATAGTGAAAGCAATTACTGAGGCGGTCCATGGTGATAACTTCAGGCCGGTTGCCGGTAATCCGAAATACAAAATAAAAAGCTGAACGAGAAGAGGTGTCCCTCTGATCAGTTCAATGAAAAAGGAACAAATCATAGAAATTGGTTTGTACCCATAAACTTTCCCTATACCTAACAACAATCCTAAAAAAGAACCCAAAATAATAGATATAATAGTCAATTCTATTGTTAAAATAGCACCATTCATCAATCTAGGAAAATATTTTACAAACAGATCCCAAATTTCTATCATTTTTTTCCCTCACCATAAAGTTCATTCAGCTTAAATAAAAAACTTCTTGTTCTTTCATTTTTGGGATTATTGAACAATTCTTCCGGAGTTCCCTGTTCAACGATATAACCATTTTCCATAAAAATTATTTCATCAGATACTGTTCGGGCAAAACCCATTTCATGCGTAACAACGAGCATTGTCATACCACTGTCAGCCAGATCTTTCATGACATGCAACACTTCACCGATCAATTCAGGATCTAAAGCCGAAGTAGGCTCATCAAACAAAATAATTTTTGGATGCATAGCAAGGGCACGGGCGATTCCCACTCTTTGTTTTTGACCACCGGAAAGCTGAGAAGGGAAATGATTGATTTCATTTTTTAGTCCTACTCTGTCTAATTCTTCCATAGCAATTTTTCTGGCTACTTCTTTGTTGATCTTTTTTACTTTGGTTAATCCTATCATCACATTTTTAAGTGCCGTCAAATGATTAAATAATCCAAAATCCTGAAAGACAAAACCTATTTTCTGTCTGATTTTATTTATATCTTTAAATGTTATAACACTATCACCATCAAAAATGATCTCTCCGTCATCCGGGGTCACAAGCATATTGATACATGATATCAACGTACTTTTTCCCGTTCCGCTTGGGCCAATTATGACTTTTGTTTCCCCCTTTTTCATATCGAAGGACACACCTTTAAGAACATGTTTATCGCCAAAGGATTTTTTCAGGTTTTTAACTTCAAGCAGATAATCATTCATATTATATTTTCCTCCATTTTAAATCCTTTATTAATTAATTTCTTTTCGATCTTTCCTAAAGATTTGTTGATCGTGATCGTTATTACAAAATAAACAAGTGCCACAAATAAATATATCAAAAGAGGTTCATACGAAGTTGCAATCACATAAGAACCTTCTCTCAGTAACTCCGTAACACCCAGGGCATAAGCTAAAGAAGAGTCCTTTAAAACGATGGTGAATTCATTAGTCCAGGCCGGAAGAGCTATTCTGAAGGCCTGAGGAAAAATAACATTTATAAAAGCTTTAATTCTGGTCATTCCCAGAGATCTGGCCGCATGCATTTGATTCGGTTTAACGGAAAGAATCGCACCCCTGAATATCTGTGATTGATATGCAGAAGTTCTCAACCCAAGTCCAAGAATACAGGAAACAAACGGAGAAAATCTTATTCCTATTCGCGGAAATCCATAAAAAATCAAAAACAGGATAACTATTTCCGGAATACTTCTCAATATTTTTTCATAAACAAAGATTAAAAATTTAACAAATTTTGATCCATATACCTGTCCATATGATAGCGGCAAAGCAATGATCAATCCAAAAGCAAGAGAGAAAAATGTCAATTGAATTGTAACAAGTAACCCGCGCATCAACGCGGGTAATGATTCTGTTAATATCAATAATTTATCGATAATGATTACCTTCCCTTAATTAGAAATATTTTCCAACAATTTCAAGTAATTCTCCACTATCTTCCAATTTTTCCAATCCATTATTAATGGATTCAAGTAAAGCCTTGTTGTCCTTATTTATTGCGATTCCATACTCCTCATTTGTCAATATCAACCCTACAATATCCACATTTCTGTCTTTGGCATATCTTTCAGCAACAGGTTCATCAAGGACCAGCGCATCTACATTTTCATTCTCCAGATCGGTAAACGCTAAAACAAAACTTTCATATCTCTTTACCTGACCTGTTAAAATACCAGTGTTCTGTAATTCTTCTTCAATCCATAGATCACCGGTAGTTCCCGTCTGTGCACCAATAGAATTGTCACCAAATAGAACTGTGAGACCTTTTCCGGAACCACCCTTTACAACAACACTCTGATTGGCTGTCCAATATGGATCGGAAAAATCCACTACCTCTGCTCTCTCTTCATTGATAGTCATAGCAGCAATTACAATATCGATATTTCCGCTCACCAAAGCGGGAATAAGAGAATCGAATGACATATCAACAAACTCAACATCAAATCCTTCTGCCTCAGCAATTGCTTTAATTAAATCAACATCGAATCCTACAATTTCACCATTTTCTACGTATTCAAATGGTGGAAATGTAGCTTCGGTACCTACTTTGTAGGTTTTTCCTAAAGCAAAAACAATACATAAAACAAACAAACTCACAACTAATAACTTTTTCATCTTTTTACCTCCTTTGGGATTAATTAAGAATCGTAATATTCTGAATATTATGGAAAGAATTATAATAAAATTTATTTTTACATTCTGTTACTTTTTGTTACACTGTTTATTAAGAAATATTTTCTTGTTTTATTTTAACTTATTTTTTTTAAAATTAATACATCAAAACAATTTAAAAATTTAAAAAAATTAATATAAATGCTTTATAGTAAAGAGATATTCAGATTATAAAATCAATGTGGGAGGAAAATGCTTTGAAAGTATGTGTGGCATTGAGCGGAGGAGTTGACAGTGCTGTTTCGGCTTATCTTTTGAAGGAAAAGGGTTATGAAGTCATCGGCCTTCATATGATAAACTACTCAGGCTATTCAAAAGAAAATTTAAAAGATGTCCATAGTATAGCTGACTTTTTAAAAATACCGTTGGAAATTAAAAATGTTATAGAACTTTTCAATGAAAAAATAGTAACCTATTTTTTCAAAAATTATTCAGAAGCGAAAACACCAAACCCTTGCATACTATGTAATAGAGTTATTAAATTTGGAAAACTTGTAGATTTTTCTGCAGAAATGGGATGTGATTTTTTTTCTACGGGACATTACGTCAGAAAAATAAAAATCGATGATGAATTCAATTTATGCTCGGGAAAAGACAAAACCAAGGATCAGGTCTACTTCCTTTCCAGAATTAAAAAAGAGTATCTCAGTAAAATATTATTTCCTCTGGGTGAATATACTAAAAACGAAATAAGAACGATCGCAAAAAACGCAAAAATTCCGGTATTTTCAAAAAAAGATAGTCAGGAAATATGTTTTATAAAAGATAATGATTATAAAACGTTTTTAAAAAACATGGGTTATGAAGGGAAAAAAGGAAAGATAGTTCATGTGAATGGTGAAGTTCTGGGCGAGCACAATGGATTGTCCTTTCATACAATAGGCCAGAGAAAGGGTATGGGAATTTCGTACAAGGAAAAATTATACGTCGTAAAAATGGATCTTAGGACCAATACTCTGTTCGTTGGAAGTAAAAAAGATACGTTAAAAAAGAGTTTTATGTGCGAAAAGCCTCTTTTTTTTAAAGAAGTAAAAGATAAATTCGGGGCGTATTGTAAAATAAGATTCAATATGAAAAAAGTTAAGGCAAGAATTGAATTTATCGATGAGGAATTATTGAATGTAGAATTTGAAAATCCTGTTTCTTCGATAACTCCTGGACAATTGGCAGTATTCTATGACGAATGTGATTGCATAATTGGAAGTGCATATATTAAATGATTGTTCTATGAACCATAGTTTATCTGTGGCAGTCTTTAAATATAGCATACTTTTTTGAAGGGAGGATTTACATGAGGAAAAAGATAGTATTTATATCTATCGTCGTTATTATGAGCATAATAGCCCTAGGACAAACAGTAAATGAAAATTATGAGAGTCCTTTCGTTAATGTTGTTGAAGTTGCAGCTCCGGCTGTTGTAAAAGTTGATACAGTTACTACCACTACGTCATCTTACAACAATGAAGAGTATCCTGAATTTTTTGATGATTTCTTCAAAAGATTCTTTAGTTATCCGGATAATCCACAGGAAGAATATAAACAATATGGGTTGGGATCGGGATTCATTATCAGTGAAGACGGATACATTGTCACAAACGAACATGTTGTTGGTGGAGCAGATGAAATAACTGTTTCATTATTGGACGGAAGAGAATATAAAGCAAAGTATATTGGTGGAGACGAAGAATTAGACATTGCAGTTATTCAAATCAGCCCGGAGGGCGAGGAACTTCCAATCGTTGATCTTGGTGATTCTGATGATATCAATGTAGGAGAATGGGCTATAGCAATAGGAAATCCTTTGGGATTCCAGCATACTGTTACTGTTGGAGTAGTGAGTGCTACCGGCAGACATATTCAAAAACCTGATTACAGTGGATACTATTCCAATTTAATTCAAACCGATGCAAATATCAATCCGGGAAACAGCGGAGGACCTCTTTTAAATATACATGGGGAAGTCATTGGAATTAATACTGCCATTGTTTCTTCTGACATAGGTACTACTTTGGGTTTTGCTATTCCAATAAACAACGTGAAAAGATACCTGGATTCTTTAATTGAGAATGGTGAAGCAACAAAAGGTTATCTGGGTATTTACTTCAGATCAATAACAGAAGAAGATATAAATTCTCTGGGGCTCAAAGTGAAAAAAGGTGCATTGGTTACAGATGTCGTTGATGGTTCGCCGGCAGATATCGCTGGAATACAGCCACTCGATGTAATTACAAAGGTTCAAAACATCGATGTATCTTCAAGTGATGAACTGGTTGCTTCCATTCACAGTTTTCCGGCAGGTTCCGAAGCAGAGATTACAATCAACCGGGACGGCGAAATTTTGATCTTACCGGTAACTTTCGGTGAATCTGAAATAAGTCAGGAAACCGATATCGGGGATAATACGACAAATGAAGAGAAAGCCATCGATGAAGGAATAGCTGCTGAGCTGGGATTCAACGTTGGAAATATTGATAAAGATCAAATTGAAAAATATGATTTGAATCCAAACCTAAAGGGTGTGATTATAACATCTATTACTCCTGGAAAAATCGGAGAAATGCTGGGGCTATCAGCAGGCGATGTCATCACGGAAATCAGAATAAATGGAGCAAAATATTCGATAGGAAGTGTGAGCATTTACAACGATACCATCAATAAAATAATGAAAAATGATTACGTCGCTATGATCGTCGTATCAAATGGAATAAAGACAATATTATCGTTTAAATATTGATACGAATTTTGTAATCGTTAAATTTTGAGGATGCCTCCGGATTATTTCAATTCGGGGGTTTTTTTATCGTTTTTCAGTTCCAATTTATTGGAAGTGATTATGTTTTCTCTGAATTTTATTTCGTTCTTTTCAAAACCCATTCCTATTAACAACCCTTCGAAAAAATTTATCGCACTCTCTTTGGAGATATCTATTATTCCTGAATCCATTGCCTTGTTTAAAGCAGTTTCATAAATAAAAGATGATTGCTCCTTTATGAGGTTTAATTTTTCTTTTTTATTAAAAATAAATGAGATCAAACCAAGTTTGTCAATAACTTCTATATCGTTTATATTTTCAAAATCGATATATATATTTATCTTAGGTGATGGCAAAATAATATCGATTCTTTTTTTCTCATCCCCGGATATGTATATATCATCTTCATTCATTTTTGTTAAATCAAAATAAACATTTATCTTAACAGGTATTATAATAAAATAGAGTTTATTCGTACCCAAAAATTGTACGCCATTTTCGATCTTATGAAAAATATCAAGCGAAAGTTTTGCCGTGGTTAATTCCGCAACTCTTTCTATCTTTTTCAATACTAATTTAGTGGACAGTATCTCCTTTTTTCTTGTTACCTTTATCAATAAATAAATTAACATACAAATTACAAAAATTAAAACTATTATAAACCAAATCATATTCATTCACCGATTATCTTTACTAGCACTCTTTTCCTTCTTTTCCCGTCAAATTCTCCATAAAAGATTTGTTCCCATGGACCAAAATCCAATTCACCATTTGTAACTGCAATGACTGCTTCTCTTCCCATTATACTTCTTTTAATATGTGCATCTGCGTTATCTTCAAATCCGTTATGATCATACTGCGAATACGGTTTTTCCGGTGCAAGTTTTTCCAACCACTTTTCAAAATCGTTATGAAGACCCGGCTCATCATCATTTATAAAAATACTGGCAGTTATGTGCATTGCATTTACAAGGCATAACCCTTCCTGAATTCCACTTTCTTTTAATATTGAATTGATTTCAGGAGTGATATTTATGAATTCCCTTCTTCTGGAAGTATTAAACCACAATTCTTTCCTAAAACTTTTCAATTTGATCACCTCAAAATTATTATAGCAGGGACTGTTTAATTTTCTCACTTTTTTATTTATAATACATTGGGGTGATAGACTTGAAAGAAATTATTCCTTTTGTACTGAATACAAATAAACAGGATATTTTTGGAATCATTGATAAACCAAAAAATGCGAATCCTGTTCCCGTTGTTATCATTTTACATGGATTCACCGGCAATCATATAGGAAGTCAGTTTAAATTATCTTTACTGGCAAAGAAACTCGCAAAGATCGGTATCGCTTCCGTAAGATTTGATTTCAGAGGATCGGGAAACAGTGATGGTGAGTTCGAAAATATGACAATTTCATCTGAAACAAATGATGCAAAGGAAATTATAAAATTCGTTGAAAGCCAGAGCTGGTTCAACGGAAAATATGCAATTTTAGGATACAGCATGGGAGGTGTTGTGGCCTCATCTTTAATAAGGGATGGATTTGATCCCAATTGTCTGGCTTTCTGGTCACCGGCTTTTTTTAATAAATCGGTTTTTGGAAAAATAGAAGAATATTCACTGAGTGAAGTTCCAGTCAGTTATAAAGGCTTTTTAATAGGAGAAAAATTCCGAAAAGAAATTTTGGAAAAAGACTACGCACTATTTTTGAAAAAATACAAAAAAAATGTTTTGGTGGTGCATGGAAACAAAGATGAAACAGTAGATATAAAAAAAGTGAGAGAATTTTCCCTTGAACAAAAATATTATTTCCACGAAATCAATGATGCAACTCATACTTATGAAAATATTGATCACCTCAATGATCTTCTCGATATCACTGTTAGTTTTTTAGGCAAAAATCTTATTGGAGAATCCGTATGATGGAATTAACAATATTTGATATTGTTATTCCTGAAAATAATGAAGAAAATTATCATTCGAGAAATTCATCGAATTCATTTCATAAAAAAGCAAAAACTGAAATTGATCAAAATCTTTTTATTTATTCTTTTAATCCAGAATTAAATTATAAAGTTTTAAAATATGTTAAAAATATAATCAGAGTCAAAGCGAAAGAGTTATCCTCTAAGATATTCTTCAAAAATATTTTTTTGTTAAAAAAGAAACAACAAAATATAAGAGAATAATTTTTTTATCTGTAATTTTTAAGAAAATGTTTTGTCCGTTAATAAAAAATTGTATCACATAAGTAAGAAAAGCAGGGAATGTCAAAAAAGTTGAAGATCTGAATAATTCAATATTCAATAAATGAATGGTGAGGTGGTTATCTAGTGAATCTTTTTTCTTTTAAGGGGGGAATTCATCCGGGAGATAGAAAGGAAATCACGAGTCAATTTCCTTTAGAACAAGCTCCAATACCTGAAAGAGTTTATGTTTTTCTGTCGAATCATGCCGGTGCTCCCTGTAAACCATTGGTTAGTGATGGAGATAAAGTAAAAACGGGCCAAAAAATTGGAGAAGCTAACGGTTTTATTTCTGCCAATCTTCATTCTCCAATAACTGGCATAATTAAAGGGATTGAAAGGATTTATCATCCCTCTCTCGGTAAACCTGAAAATGCGATTATCATTGAAAAACAAGGCAATGAGGAATTGGACTACTTGCCAACAAAGGAGTACGATTCATACACCAGTAAGGAAATAATTCAAAGAGTGTATGATGCGGGTATTGTAGGAATGGGTGGCGCAATGTTTCCTACAAATGTTAAATTCACGCCTCCCGATAACAAAGAAATAAATACGTTGATAATTAATGGTGCTGAATGTGAACCGTATCTTACTGTTGATTACAGACTCATGCTCGAGAAAACCAAAGAAATAATAGAAGGAGTTAAAGCTGCAAAAAAAGCTGTTAAAGCCGGGAGTGTAATAATAGGAATTGAATCAAACAAAGAAGAAGCGATCAAAACATTTAACGCTTATCTTAAAAAATCAGATATTAGGGTCGCCTGTTTGAAAACCAAATATCCACAGGGTGCTGAAAAACAATTGATATATGCAGCAACTAAAAGAATCGTTCCTGATGGTGGATTACCTATGGATGTTGGTGTAGTGGTGATAAATATTGGAACGGTATATGCTATATACGAAGCCCTGAAATATGGAAAACCCTTAATCGAAAGAGCTGTTTCAATTACGGGTGAAGGGATTAAAAACCCCAAGAATCTGAATGTTAGAATTGGCACACTGGGCTCGGAACTGATTGATTATTGTGGTGGACTGACTGAAAATACGGAGAAGTTAATTTTCGGAGGTCCTATGATGGGTCCAACCGTTCCAAAGCAAGAAATACCGGTTTTAAAAGGAACCTCTGGAATTTTGGCCTTAACTGAAATCAACGAAAAAGAAAGTTTTCCGTGTATAAGATGTGGAAAATGTGCCAATGTATGTCCCATGAATCTCGAACCATTTTCAATCGAATATTATGGATCAAAAAGAATGTATGACGATGCAGTAAAACATGGCCTGTTGAGTTGTATGGAATGCGGAAGCTGTTCATACGGCTGCCCTGCAGGAATTGAACTGGTCAAAAACTTCAAATTATATAAAAGAGTTTATAGAACTTTAAAGGGAGGGGCGAAAAAATGAAATTGTTAATGGGTCCGGCACCTCACTTAAGATCTAATGATGATGTAAGAAAAATAATGTTTGACGTAATTTTAGCATTAACTCCTGCCACTATATTTGGAATAGTCACTTTTGGATTTAATGCGTTATTACTGGTTCTTTCAGCTATGATTTCGGCTGAAGCATTAGAATTTTTTATAATGCGTGTCATGAGAAAGAAAAAAGATTTTAAATCCAATTTAAGCGCTGCTACCACGGGGTTACTTCTGGCCTTGAATTGCTCTGCTTTTGTTAAATGGTGGCAAGTTTTAATTGGAGTTATAGTTGCAATTGGCATTGCTAAACATGTTTTTGGTGGTTTAGGAAAAAATATCTGGAATCCGGCACTCGTCGGCAGGGTATTTATGACACTCTCTTTTCCTGTTGCTATGACAACATGGATTACTCCTTTTGACTTACAAACCACTGCAACACCCTTAGCTTATATGAAAACAAATTCCATCATTCCCTGGAATATCGGACAGGCTTTCTTAGGTACAATACCGGGATGTATAGGTGAAGTAAGTGCATTACTATTGTTATTAGGTTTTGGATGGCTTGTATATAGAAAGAGAATAAAACTGATGATTCCAATCGCTTATATTGGAACGGTTTTCATCGTTTCTTCCATTTTTTATTTTGCGAACAGCTCATTTGGAAACCCATTAATGCATATATTCAGTGGTGGATTGATGCTAGGTGCACTTTTCATGGCAACGGATATGGTCACATCTCCAATGTCTATAAAAGGATGCATGATATTCGGCGTGGGATGTGGTGTTATTACACTAGTTATAAGATACTTTGGAGGAATGAATGAAGGAGTTTCCTTCTCCATCCTGCTTATGAATGCTTTAGTACCTTTAATAGATAGCATTTCCCGAAGAAAAGTCTTTGGTGAGGTGAAAAAGAATGCATGACAATATAAAAACAGGATTGGTTTTAATGATTATTGCGATCATTTCCGCTACGCTGCTTTCAATTGTTTATATGATAGTTAAGGCTCCTATCGAGCAATCGGAATTGAATGCAAAATTAAAAGCGATAGAACAGGTACTGACAAATGATGAAACAGGTGAACTGCTTATCAACGCCGATGATCTTCCAAAGAATAAAGAAACTTTGAATAAATATTTCTGGAATCCGGAAAATTATCAATCTGAAAACTCCGTTATCTATAAATCTGATAACGGTAAAGGTTGGATTTATGACGATATATACAGGTTTAACGGTCTCAATGATGAAACTATTTATGTTCTGACCGGAGGATCAATAGGATATGGCGGAGAAGTCAAAACGATAGCCGCTTATGTCGACAATGAAAATAAAATTTATCTGAATGCAATAAGGGTCATAGAGTATGCTAGCGAAACCCCGGGTTTAGGTGCAAAGATTTCCGAAATAAATATCCAGGAAAGATTTTATCCCATTTTATCTGAAGGTTTGGAAGTCGGCGTAAAGGTGAACAAGGATGCCGGTGTTCAATCGACAGATGATTATGAATTTATGATAGAAAGAAGAGAAAAAGAAGGTATTGTCCAAACGAGTGATGTTATGACCGGTGCAACTATAACACCAAGAGCCGTCGCAAGTACTTTAAATTCAATGTATGAATTTCTTATGAAGGTTGGTGAAAATAATGAGTGATAATATGAAAATAATTACCAACGGGCTTTTTAAAAACAATCCCACATTTGTACAGGTCTTAGGAATGTGTCCCACACTGGCCACTACCACAAGCGCAGTCAATGGATTGGGTATGGGGCTGGCTACGACGGCAGTTTTAGTTATGTCTAACATGGTTATTTCAGTAATAAAAAAATTCGTTCCCGATAAGATAAGAATCCCATCATATATAGTTATAATCGCCTCTTTTGTTACTGTGATAGATATGATAATGCATGGTTTCACATACGAATTATGGAAAACACTTGGACTGTTCATACCGTTGATAGTTGTAAACTGTATAATTCTGGGAAGGGCAGAATCTTTCGCATCAAAAAACAATGTGTTCAAATCTTTTCTTGACGGTATTGGAATGGGTTTAGGATTTACAGGGGCCTTAGTGATTCTAGGCATAGTCAGGGAGTTTTTGGGAAACGGAAGCATTTTTGGATTGCAAATTACAAATCTGAAACTTTATGCGATGATATTACCACCGGGAGCATTCATTGCCCTGGGAATGCTGGCGGCTTTTTTTAATTATCTTGGAACAATGAATCTTAAGAAAAAGAAACAGCAGAAGGAGGAAAAATAATATGAGTGGTGCAACGAGACTTTTTTTTATTTTTCTATCGGCAATATTGGTGAACAACTTCGTCCTTTCAAGATTTTTAGGAATCTGTCCATTCCTCGGTGTTTCAAAAAAAGTTGACACCGCATTGGGAATGAGCATAGCCGTTACCTTCGTTATGGTATTCGCTTCCATTATCACCTGGTTTTTGAATGTAATACTTGTAGCTTTGAATATTCAATTCCTGCAAACGATAGTTTTTATACTCATTATTGCCACACTGGTTCAATTTGTCGAAATATTTTTGAAAAAAACCAGTCCCGCATTGTATGATGCACTGGGTATATTTCTTCCGTTGATAACTACTAATTGTGCAATATTAGGACTGGCACTGTTAAATGTTCAAAATGAATTCACTCTGTTAGAAACTATCATCAACGCTCTTGGAGCTGGTTTAGGATTTGCTCTTGCATTGATAATCTTTGCAAGCATACGAGAAAAATTAGAACTCAATAATGATATTCCTGGACCATTTAAAGGAATTCCGTCAGCTTTGATAACCGCAGGTATTCTTTCAATGTCATTTATGGGATTCCAGGGAATGATCACATTATAAGGGGAGAGTGAGATGGAAATAATATTTTCAATTTTAATATTAGGAATACTGGGAATAGGGGCGGGAACATTTTTATCTTTCGCTTC
Organism: Kosmotogales bacterium; assembly: GCA_030156385.1. Classification (GTDB taxonomy): domain Bacteria; phylum Thermotogota; class Thermotogae; order Petrotogales; family Kosmotogaceae; genus JASGMR01. The sequence goes on along the minus strand of JASGMR010000001.1, from coordinate 72,885 downwards.
GGCGAAGTTCGCCGTAAAAAAAGATCCCAGAGAAGAATTAATAAATGCCGCTCTACCGGGAATCAACTGTGGTGCCTGTGGATTTCCAGGTTGTTCAGGTTTAGCGAAGGCTATAGCAAAAGGAGAAGCGAAGGGAGAAAATTGTATTCCCGGTAAAAGAGGCGGAGTACCTGAAAAAATAAAAACTATCCTTTCGAAAAATGATGATGAATTGATAACCGCTTGGGAAAAATCCGGGGAAAATCCAGAAAAAGCCATAGAAATATTATCGGGTGGAAAATCAGAAAATAAAACTCCTGTGAAGAAACCTTCTCCTCCTAAAAGACCAGGAAAAGATGAATTGCAGAAATATTTGAAGGACTTGGAGAATAATCCTATGGCAAAGATAATTTATTCCGTCTTACCGAAGATTAATTGTGGAGTCTGTGGCGAACCGGGCTGTGCTGCTTTTGCAATAAAATTATCTGAAGAAAATATAAGTGAAGAAAAATGTATGGTCGGGAAAAGGCAAAAATTTCCTGAAAAATTAAAAATAATAAAGAAACTTTCTGAAGAACAGATTAAGAAAATATTAGAGGAAACCGGTGGCGATATTAACAAAATCAAAGAAATAATAGAGGAAAAATTAGTTGATTAGACTAGCCATTATCGGTTCAACTGGTTCAATAGGAAAACAATGTCTGGAAGTAGTTGATAAATTAGGTAAAGATAAAATAGAGATTGTAGCCATGACATGTGGCTACAATCTTGAGCTTTTTAAAAAGCAGATACAAAAATATAGACCCGAATACACCGCCTCAATGTCGGACCGGGAAGATATTAGTGAGAATACAAATCATTTCACAGGCGAAGGTGGAATAAAAAAGGCTATTCAAATATCTGATCCTGATTATATTATGATGAGTGTATCCGGATCAATAGGTTTGAAATACAGCTTGTTTTCCCTGGATTATTGTAAGAGACTGTGTCTTGCAAACAAAGAAACGATCGTTTGTGGGGGAGGATATTTTTTAAACAAAGCAAAAATGAAAAAAGTTAAGATACTTCCCGTGGATAGCGAACACAGCAGTATATTTCAAACACTATTGGGTGACGTTAAACCTGAAGAAATATTTTTAACGGCTTCGGGCGGTTCACTCAGAGATAAAAACCCAGAAGAAATACAAAATGCAACAGTGAACGAAGTTCTCAAACATCCGGTATGGAGCATGGGAAAGAGGATCACTGTTGATAGTTCAACGATGGTGAATAAGGGATTGGAGATTATTGAAGCGAGTTATCTGTTCGATTTTCCTCAGGAAAAAATCAAAACCTATATATGCAGAAACAGTTTTATACATGGCGGAGTAAAATTTATAGATGGATCCATGAAATTTCATATTGGAAAACCCGATATGAAACTCCCAATCGCATATTCGCTGACTTATCCCGAAAGAGTCGTAAAGGAAGAGGGAATAAATAATCTTGATGAATTGAATTTAAATCTGGAAAAAATTGATATCAAAAAGTATCCCTCTTTGAAGATTGCAAGAGAGATATGTGGTATTCATTCGCTTCAGATCGCATACAATGCTGCTGATGAAGAGGCAGTTAAAATGTTTCTCAATAACAAGATTAAATTTGGCCAAATCAGTGTAATCATTTCAAAAACGCTGGATAGAATTCCCGAATTGAACAATTTGAACTATAATGATATATTTAAGATCGAAAATACGGCTAGAATACTGGCCAATGAGGTGAATTTATGATTCTGTCAATTATATATTTATTACTAATTCTTACAGCGCTTGTCGTCGTTCATGAACTTGGACATTACCTGTTTGCGAGAATTTTCAAAGTGAGAGTCAAGGAATTTTCAATAGGATTTGGACCAAAAATATATGAAAAGAAAGGTAAAAAAACTAATTTTTTCTTTAAAGCTTTTTTGATAGGTGGTTATGTCAAACTGGCAGGGGAGGATCTGGACCAAAATGACGATGAAAACGATGATACCGAAGAAAAAATCCCACACGAAGAATTGTTGACATCCAAACCTTCGTGGCAACAATTTTTAATATCTTTTGCGGGTCCATTTTTTTCTGTTTTAGCAGGATTCGTAGTTTTTGCTTTCTGTTCGGCGATATGGGGATTTCCTGAAATTAATGTGGATAGTATCGTAACAGATTCTCCGGCTTATTATGCAGGTTTAGAGAGTGGTGATCAAATATTCTCAGTTGATGGGAATTATATTATTCAAAATCAAACACTCACCGATAAAATAAGCGAAGGAAAAGAAGTCGAATTGGGAATCGTCAGGAACGGAGATGAATTTAATGTAAATGTTATTCCGGAACTTCAGCCACAGGAATTGCAAGTGGTCTTAAAAAATTATGAAGGAAACATAGGAGAATCTGTTGAAACAATAAATGGTGTTGAATTCAACGGAAATTATTTCTCATATGGGGAAATGTTTCAGCAAAATGATTTCATCCAATTCGGTTTTGAAAATGGAGATAAAATAAAAGGTAATGTCTTGTCTTATCTCCCGACCGAAGAGAGATACACGATTGGTTTTTACTATAAATATTTTGATCCTTTGATAACAAAAAATATTGGTGTTTTCGAAAAAAATGATATTTTACAAAGCATAAATGATTTCAAAACAGATAACAGTCTGGCCCTTTCAAGAATGGCCGAGTTATTATCTTTATCCGAAGATGATATATCAATCACATTTACCGATAATAAAATCACCTGGTATGGCTATGGATTTCCAGATACACTGCAGGTTAAAATTCTCAGAAATGGTGATATTTTAGAAAAGGAAGTTTCAAAAGCCGACTTAATAAATGTGATAAACGAACCCGGAGTTTTCTCACAGCAATCCGAATACTGGAAACCAGATAATGTATTTTTGGCTTTTGGTTTGGGAGTACAATGGGCCGGAGATATGTTAAGACAAATGGTTGACGTCATAGTGAAGCTCTTTACGGGTCAGGTATCCGCAAATTCTTTCACCGGTCCGATAGGAATGGTAAAACTCGTAGATGCCGCCAGTGGAATGGGAATAAAAATGATTCTGTTACTGGCAGGTTTTATTTCTTTGAATTTGGGTGTAGTCAACCTAATACCGCTTCCCGCATTGGATGGGGGAAGAATGCTTATAAATCTGATTGAAATGATAATCAGAAGAAAAATAAATCCCAATATTGTTGGATATATTCATGCAATAGGCTTTTTCATATTGTTGGGATTCATGATATGGGTAACAGTGATAGATATAGGCAGATTTTTATGATAAAAAACGTAAAAATTGGAAACAGGGTAATTGGAGAAGACAAAGATATTTTAGTTCAATCGATGACCAACACGAAAACTTATGATTTGGAAAGCACCACGAATCAAATAAGAGACCTGATCGAAAATGGTTGCGATATTGTCAGGGTTTCTATACCGGATTTCGAAAGTGTCGATTCATTAAAAAAAATAACCAAAAAATTTTCCATACCCATTGTTGCGGATATTCATTTCAATTATAAACTTGCCATTGAATCGATAAAAGCCGGTGCCGCAAAGATCAGAATAAATCCGGGAAATATCGAAAGGGAATGGCAACTCAGAGAAATCGTTAAAATCGCCAAAGATTATAAAGCGTCGATCAGAGTGGGATCGAATTCCGGGTCTCTCAACAAGGATTTTTCAAACATGGAACCTTACATCGCTCTTGGGGAAAGTGCTTTAAAGCAGGTTTCAATTTTAGAAAAATACGGTTTTGGCGATATCGTCATATCCGCCAAATCCTCTTCAGTGACAGACAATTATAATGCAAACAAATACATAAGAGAAAGGGTAAATTATCCGCTGCATCTGGGTATAACAGAATCCGGTTTTGGTGATAGCGGTATAATAAAGTCTTCGATCGGTATCGGTATGTTGTTGAAAGAAAAAATCGGTGAAACGATAAGAGTTTCTTTATCGGATACCCCTGTAAAAGAAGTAAAAGCGGGGATAGATATTCTTAAATCTCTCGACCTCCGAAAAGGGGTGAATATAATTTCCTGCCCAACATGTGCGAGAACCGAAATAAACGTTATGGAACTCACCCGAAAAGTGAAAGAATGGACCGCTGAGTACGATCTTCTGAACAGAGAAATTAAAATAGCTGTTATGGGCTGTGTAGTCAACGGAGTCGGTGAAGGTAAAAATGCCGACATAGGTATTGCAGGGACAAAAAATGGAGCGATTATATTTAAAAATGGAAGATTGATAAACGTAAAACTCGACCAAATTAAAGACATATTAAAAAGAGAAATAGATAATTATTTTGAAAGGAATAAAAAATGAAAATATCTATAATCGGTTGTGGAATGGTCGGGTCATCAATTGCATATGCCGCTGTTATAAAAGGTGTTGCCGATGAAATTGTTCTTGTGGATATGAACAAAGAACTGGCCGTCGGACACGCCGAAGATCTCAGTGATGGAATTCCCTTCATAAAACCTATAAAGATCTCGGGCGGTGATTATTATCTGACCAAAAATTCAGATATAATAGTAATAACCGCAGGTAGAGCACAAAGACCGGATGAAACGAGATTGGACCTATTAAAATCAAATGCGAAGATCGTCTCATCTATAGTTCTGGAATGTTTGAAATATTCTGAAAATCCCATATTAATTATCGTTTCAAATCCAGTTGACGTTTTAACTTATGTTGCATGGAAAAAATCAAAGCTGAATAAAAGAAGGATTATCGGTACCGGAACAACCCTTGATACTGCAAGGTTGAGATTTAACCTGGCAGATGAATTCAAAATTGATCCCAGATCAATTCATGCTTATGTAATAGGAGAACACGGAGACAGCGAAATAGTAAGCTGGTCCACTGCAAATATTGGAGGAATTTCAATTTTTGATATCTGCAAAGACTGCCCTCTTTCAAAAAAAAGAAATATATATTTTAAAAAGATTTATGAAAAAACAAGAAATAAAGCGTATAAGATAATAAAGAGCAAAGGTTCCACTTATTATGGTATAGGATTATCTACCGTAAGATTAATTGAAGCGATCACCAACAATGAAAATTCTGTTTTAACCGTTTCTTTCGTACACGATGAATATTTTGATATAAAAAATATTCCTTTCAGTTTACCGGCTATTATTAATAAAGATGGCGTAAAAAAAGTGTTGAATATAAAGCTGGATGACTGTGAACTGGCCTCTTTGGAAAAATCGGCAACAATAATAAAAAAAGCAATTGACAGCATTTATGAAGATTAAAACAAAGGCCTATATAAATTTGTTTTTCGTCGTTTTTTTCTGGGGTATAACTTTCCCAATTCAAAAACTTATATTAAACGATTCAATTTCTCCTGTTTTTTACAACGGCGTAAGATTTTCTATATCGATTATCATACTACTCATTTTTAAAAATTACTTCAAATTGAATAAACTCAACAAAGAATTGTGGAAAAAAGGATTAATATTGGGCGCTTTTCTTTCCGGAGGCTATTTATTTCAGACCTGGGGATTATTTTATACTTCGGCATCAAAGAGTGGATTTATTACCGCTCTGTACGTTGGAATAGTGGCTATATTATCACCCGTTCTCGAGAAAAAAATTCCAAAAAAAACTCAAATAATATCTCTGTTGATATCCATAACCGGATTGATCTTTGTCACTAATCCAAGTTTGGATTTCAACGTTGGCGATCTGTTGACACTATTTTGTTCTTTTTTTTATGCCTTTCATATTATATATATTTCAATCGCTACGAAAACTATTTCTGAAAATGAAGAAAAAGCCCTTTTATTGCCACAATTCATAGCCGTGGCCGTAGTGAATTTTTTAATCATTCCCCTCGCTCCGGGGAAAATATTGTTAGATTATAAAGTATTGTCCGTAGCGATTTTCGCATCAATTTTCCCTACCATTTATGCGGTTTCATCACAGTTGAAATATCAAAAGCATTTAGGATCCGTTGGCTCTTCACTGGCATATGTAGGCGAACCAGCCTTTGCATTATTTTCCGCTATGATTATTCTAAATGAAATTCCAACAAAAATGGAAACATTCGGACTGATTGTAATGGCTTTTGGCATGCTTTTAGGAACGCTATCAACCCCTTTGGAAGTTGAAATTAGAGAAAATAATTGATATAATTAAACATGAAATTCTCTATTATAATAATTCTTTTTCTTATTATTTCTTCGTTTTGTTTCGCCTGTGTTTCAGAAATAAATATAGGTATATTTGAATTTCCACCGCTCGTGATGAAAGAAAATGGAAAATTCAGTGGTTTTTCAATTGAGCTGTTCGATCTCTGGGCAGAGGAAAATCAGTTTAAATTAAACTATTATTTTGAAGATTATAAAAATTTGATAGAATTATACGAAAATAAAAAGATAGATATAATTGCCAACTATTTTCAAACTGAGACAGGTAACTCTCACCCGGAAAAACTTTTTGAATTCAAAGAAATGAACTTTTTTCCGATCACAGCTTTTAAATTTCCCAGCGACAATATTTCATTAGGTAAGTTGAAATCCTGTTCAAGCATTGGTATCCTTCCGGGATTTAAATATGAAGATTTATTTGAGGATCTGAACTATTCAGAATTTTCATCATTTTCGGATTTGACGGAATCTTTGATACACGGCAAAGTTGACGCTATTATTGTTCCTTATATATACTATGAATATATTTCCTGCAAGGGATTCCCCGTGATAAAGGGATCGGGTTATTTCGATAATTATGAATATGGAATCTTATTTGAAAACACAGACTTAAAAGCCAATTTCAGCGAATTTATAAAACAGAACAATGATCAATATAATAGCCTGCAAAATAAATGGCTCGGCGAGACATATTTTCCACAGGCACTCACAAGTAGAGAGTTGAAATTTTTATTATTGTTGTTTTTTCTGATTTTGATAATCTTGATTGTTTTTATAATAATAATCCGCATAATAACGGCCAAAAATCTGAACAATTTAAGAAAAGAAATAAACCGAAATACTGAATTTAACATTAAAGCTTCAAATCTTCTGAGTATGGCTTTAAGCAAAGAAGTTTCGGAAAAAAGTTTTTTTATGAAAATGTTGGATTTTATAACGGATGTAAACAAAGAAATAAATAAGTGTTCGATTTCCATTTACAAGGGAAATAAAATAAAATTTATTGCACAAAAGGGCTACTCGGATATGTTATATGAACAAAATATTGAAAAGGGTAGTTTCATAATACCAGATAAACAAATAGAAATCAAAAATCTCGCAGAAAAAAATATCGAAAATAATTATGAATGGGCGAAAGATTTGTATAGAAATGGTTTTATTGAAATAAAAAATTCTTTAATTACTCCATATAAATATAAGGATGAAATAATAGGAAACCTCACTCTGGATAAATACGAAAATAAACCTTTTTCTTTTACTACAAAACAAAATGCGCTGTTTTTGGCAAATCTCTCTTCGATATATCTTTATTTAAAGGATCAAACAGAAAAGATAGAAAAGTTCAATGTCGAAATTAGAAACATTCTTCTCAAAGCAATTGAGCTTAATTCAAATTTCACTCAAAATCACAGTTTAAACGTCTCAATACTGTCCAGAAAAATAGGCGAGATCATGCATCTGGATTCTACTGATATCAACAATTTAGAACTGGCAGGTATGCTTCATGATATAGGCAAAATCGGAATTTCTCAAAATATTATAAACAAACCTGGAAAATTAACTGATGAAGAATATGATGTGATTAAAGCGCATGTGGAAAAGGGTGTGAACATTCTCTCCGAATCTTATATTTTCAAAGATATCGTTAATATTGTGGCAACCCATCACGAAAGATGGGACGGGAAGGGTTATCCATACAAATTAAAAGGTGAGTCAATACCTCTGCTCAGTAGAATATTGTGCGTGGCCGATTCAATTGAAGCTATGCTGAATGATCGTCCGTACAGAAAAGGAATGACAAAAGATAGTGTTTTAAAGGAGTTATGCAAAAAATCTGGTGAGCAATTTGATCCAAATATTATTGATATAGTAATGAAAAATTTTGAAGAGATTGTAGAAGTTATAGGTAAATAGTTCTGTAATACCTGTTTTTATTATCAAATCAAAAAATAAGTCATGATAAAGAAAATAAAAAGTGTTATAAATAAATATGAGTTATTTTTTATATCAGGAAAGGGTTGGTAAATATGCTTCATGAGATAATGAGTAGAGGAGCCGAGTTAGATGCCAGTGATATACATATCACTTTGGAAAAAGCTGTAGTATACAGAATTAATGGTGATTTGGCAGAAGAAAATGATGCGATCATTTCAAGAGATCAAATGGATACGATACTCGATGAACTTGAAATGATTTCAAATACTGATCTGAAAAAATCAAATAAATTCGAAGTTGATTTTTCGTTTACTTTTGAAAATTTCAGAGTCAGGGGAAACTATTACTTCTCGGATAAAAAACCCGTGGTCGCTCTCAGGCTTTTGCCATATACTATAAGAACCATCGAAGATCTGGATTTGCCTGTGGCATTTAAAGATTTATGTGGTTATGATAAAGGGCTGGTACTGGTGGCGGGCCCGACGGGTAGTGGCAAATCTACAACTTTAGCTGCTATGCTTGAATATGTAAATGCCAATCGTAAAGTTCATCTAATTACATTAGAAGATCCCGTTGAATACGTATTCAAACAAAAAAAGGCTTTGATACATCAAAGAGAGTTAGAACAGGATACAAACAGCTTTTCTGACGGTTTGAAATATGCATTAAGACAGGATCCGGATGTTATTTTGGTCGGTGAAATGCGTGACACACTGACAATGGAATATACCATGACCGCTGCCGAAACAGGGCACTTGGTTTTTTCAACAATTCATACAAATTCTGCAGCTACAACTCCGGAAAGAATCATCGGAAGCTTTCCGCCACATCAACAGAATCAAATTGCTATGCAACTGTCTAATACTCTCGTGGCAATCATTTATCAAAGATTATTGAAAAGAATGGACAAACCGGGAAGAAAAGCGGTTATCGAAGTATTAATAGCTACTTCAGGAATTAAAAATCTTATAAGAGACAAGAAATTCCACCAAATTGAATCTATGATGCAAACAGGAGGAAGATTTGGGATGGTAGCTTTCGATGATGCGCTAATAAAAGAATATAAAGATGGTATAATCAATGAAGACCAACTAAAGAATTTTGCAAGGGATCCTGCATCAATTTCACGGAGGATGAGATAATGGATTTAAAAAAGATAATGAATTCCTTTGAAGAAGAGCATAAAAGGATAGAAAAAGAATTGACTAAACAGGAAATATTATCAGATTCCAATAAGCTGAGTAGTTTGAGCAAAAAACATTCTGAATTATCAGAAATTATTGAAAAATATAATGAAATAAAAAAATTAAAAAATGATCTGGCAGAATGGAAAACAATGAAAACGAATGCAGAACAGGATGAAATAGAGGAAATAGAATTCTACATTTCCGATGTTGAGAAGAATATTGAAAAAAAAGAGATAGAACTGAAGATTTTACTGGTTCCAGATATTAATGATGATAAAAACATTATTATTGAAATAAGAGCGGGCACCGGTGGTGAAGAAGCAGCATTGTTCGCCGCAAGTTTATTCAGAATGTATACGAGGTTCGCCGAGAGAAATAACTGGAAAATAGATTTAATAGAAGAAAACGGCACTGAAATAGGTGGATTTAAAGAAGTGATATTTGAAATTAAGGGAAAAGGCGTTTATAGCAAAATGAAATTTGAAAGTGGAGGTCATAGAGTTCAAAGGGTTCCGGTTACAGAATCCGGTGGACGAATTCATACTTCTGCGGCAACAGTCGCAATCATGCCCGAAATTTCGGATGTTGATTTTGAAATAGATCCAAAAGATTTGAGAATAGATACATACAGATCCGGTGGTGCCGGGGGACAGCATGTTAATAAAACAGATTCCGCTGTCAGAATTGTTCATTTACCCACCGGAACCACCGTTGCCGTTCAAAAAGAGAGATCTCAGCATCAAAATAAAGCAAAAGCCATGGAAATTTTAAGAGCAAAACTCTACGATTTGTATAACGACAAACAGACAAATGAAATTACTGAAAACAGAAGAATTCAAGTTGGAAGTGGTGATAGAAGTGAAAAAATCCGCACTTATAATTATCCGCAAAGCAGAGTAACCGACCACAGAATAAAATTCACTTCCTACAGATTGAATGAAATCCTTGACGGCGATCTGGATGAAATTGTAATGAAGCTCGCTGAAGCCGATATAAACAGCAAACTTGAGAAACTCCACAAAGAGTTAATTAAAGGAGAATAAAATGGAAAGCAAAAAAGACGGTGACTTAATTTTTTTGCGGTTCGATAATAATGAAAATTTTTTGAAAGAATTGGGAATCTTCCTTGAAAGCGAAAAATTATTTTCGGGTGTTTTTTTAAGTGGTGTTGGGATGTTTAAAAATTTTAAAATTGGTTGGTTCAGTTTAACAAAAGAAAAATATATGTTGGATTCTTTTAAAACACCTCATGAATTGATATCTTTATCGGGCAATATTTCATTAAAGGATGAGGAAGTCTTTCCCCATATTCATGTTTCCCTGGCAGGAGAAGATAAAAAAATAATAGGAGGACATCTCTTTGAAGCGTATGTATGTAATACGGTGGAATTGTTTATAAAAAAAATCAATTTCAATTTACATAGAAAACAGAGAAATGGTTTCAGACCCCTGGTTTTTGATTGATTTCTTAAATTATTATAAAAAAAATGTTTTTTTTATAACAATTTAAAAAATATGATGTTTATCACTACAAATTAACAAAAAAAAGTGAAATTATAGATATAATATATACAATATTTTTCTAAGGAGTGATTCAGTAAATGACAGCCTACATAATAAGAAGGCTACTGTTACTACCCATAATAATCATAGGGGTAACTTTGATAATTTTTTCAATGGTTTGGTCTTTAGGGCCGGACAGACTTTTGGCATCTTATATTAAAAGTCCGGAAGCATTAAAAACCCCTGATGCGGAAGAAAGATTAATCAGAAAATATGGTCTCGACGATCCGATGCCAGTTCAGTATTTTAAATGGCTGGGAAATGTCGTAAAAGGCGATTGGGGCTATTCTATGGTGGGAAAAGACGGAGTGCTTCAATCCATATTGCAGAGATTTCCATACACATTAGAATTGGCCATCTACGCTTTTATACCCATAATAATAGTTGCGATCTGGCTGGGAGTGATTTCTGCAGTAAAACATAATCAATTCGCCGATCAATTTATCAGAGTATTTGCTCTTATAGGTTGGTCGTTACCGGACTTTGTTTTCGGTTTATTACTTTTATGGATCTTTTACTCAAAACTTGGCTGGTTTCCACCTGGTATGGTAAGTACACAATTCGATCTGGCAATGCGTGAGAGTAGCTGGCATACGGTAACTCATATGATAACATTCGACGCATTGATAAATGGAAGACTGGATATTTTTGTTGATGCTTTAAGACACATGGCTCTCCCAATATTGACTCTTGCTTATTTGTGGTGGGCATATCTGTTGAGAATAACCAGGTCAAGTATGTTGGAAGTTTTGAGAAAGGATTACATCAGAACTGCAAGAGCTAAAGGTGTTCCTGAAAGAATAGTTATAAAAAAACATGCAAAAAAGAACGCCATGATTCCCGTTTTAACTGTAGCAGGAGCATCTGTTATAGGTTTGTTGGGCGGTACTGTTTTTGTTGAAACAATATTTTCGAGAACGGGAATGGGAAGATTTTTAGCTGATGCTGCATCATTATTAGATTACTGGTCAATTATCGGTGGGGCACTATTTTACTCCTTCATTTTAATCATAGGTAATCTAATTATAGATGTTTCCTATGCGCTGGTTGATCCCAGAATAAGGTTAAATTAAGGAGAATGATATGGCTCAAAAAATAAGCGATTTTAGAAAATTATCAAAAAAATTTCTGCGAAATGGTACCGCCATTTTAGGAATTGCTCTACTGTCATTTTTTATAGTTATTGCAATTTTTGCTCCATTTATAGCCGGAGAAAATGGTGACAACCCATATCAGATCCCGAGAGTATCGTGGTCCTCTAAACCTATTGCTCCAACAGCCGAACATCCATTCGGTGTTATAGGTGGCAGGGACATTTTTTACGGTGTAATCTGGGGAACAAGAACAGCTTTTCAACTGGGGCTAATAATAGCTTCCTGTGCCGCAGTAATAGGAATATTGATTGGATCTGTCTCGGCATATTTCGGCGGATGGGTGGATGAGGTACTGATGAGAATAGTCGACATATTCATGTCCATCCCCTTTTTGGTCGCGGCTATTATACTGACAACGATCCTGGGGAAGGGGCTCGATAAAGTAATGATGGCCCTTATCGTCTTCGGCTGGATGAGTACGGCCAGGTTGATAAGGGGAAACATATTACAGGCAAGAGAAGAACAATACGTTTTAGCTGCAAAAGCTTTAGGACAGAAAAATTTTATTATCATTGTTAAACATATTATTCCCAACACCATATTTCCAGTTGTGGTCCAGATGTCAATGAGAATTGGTTCTTACGTTATTACTGCAGCCGGTCTGAGTTTTCTTGGAATCGGAGCGGAACCAGGATATGCGGACTGGGGAACAATATTGAGTTATTCAAGAAATTGGATGACTATGCTAGACCAGTCCTGGTTTGCAATAGTTTTTCCTGGTACGGCTATGGTATTGTTTGTTTTAGCGTGGAATTTAGTCGGAGATGCTCTGAGAGACATATTCGATCCAAGATTAAGGAATTAATGGAGGGATGTTTGTGGATAAAAAACCATTATTAAAAGTACAAGATTTAAAAACTTATTTTCATACGGATGATGGTTTAGTCAAAGCTGTAGACGGAGTAAGTTTTGAAGTATATCCCGGCGAAACATTAGGAATCGTTGGAGAATCCGGATGTGGTAAAAGTGTAACATCATTATCTGTAATGAGACTTTTAGATGAAAAGGGCGAAATTGCTGGTGGTTCTATCACCTTTAATGGTGAAGATGTTCTCGCTATTCCGGAAGAAAAGATGATGAAAATAAGAGGAAACGATATGGCAATGATTTTTCAGGAACCGATGACAGCTTTGAATCCGGTATTTACTATAGGTTATCAAATAATTGAGGCGATTTTACTTCATCAAAAGGTCTCTTCAGAAGAGGCAAGAGCTATGGCCATCGATATGTTAAGAAAGGTAGGGATACCTGAGCCGGAGAAAAGAGTGGATGAATATCCGCATGAATTGAGTGGTGGGATGAGACAAAGGGCAATGATCGCTATGTCTCTGTCATGTAATCCAAAAATACTGTTTGCCGACGAACCAACCACAGCCCTGGATGTCACTATTCAGGCTCAGATATTGGAATTAATGCTTTCTCTTCAAAAAGAATATGGGATGTCTATAGTTATGATAACTCATGATTTAGGGGTAATTGCAGAGCTCGCCGAAAGAGTTGCCGTAATGTATGCCGGAAGAATTGTAGAATATGCCGATGTAGTAACATTGTTCAAAAAACCAAAGCACCCTTACACATGGGGGCTGATGAATGCCATCCCGAAAATAGATGATGAAAAGGAAATCTTATATAATATTAAAGGTGTTGTTCCTGACCCCTTGAGTTTTCCCGAGGGTTGTAGATTTAATACGAGATGTCCTTTAGCAAAGGATAAATGTTTTACAGATGTTCCACCACTTGAAGAATTTGAAAAGGATCATTTCGTGGCATGTTTCAGAATAAATGAACTGGAGGAAATGATAAAGAGTGAGAGAGAAGGTGAGTTAAGTGCAAAATAATACCCTTCTCAAAGTTAATAATTTAGTTAAATATTTTCCAGTAAAAGCCGGAGTTTTCAGAAAAACAATTGCCCAGGTAAAAGCGGTAGACGACGTGAGTTTTGAGGTAAAAAAAGGTGAAACCGTTGGTCTCGTTGGAGAATCCGGATGCGGTAAAACAACGGCGGGTATGTCGATACTCAGATTATACGAGCCCACCGCAGGTCAAATAATATTGGATGGAAAAGATACTTCGTATTATTTTTTAAGCAGAAGAAAAGCAAAAAAATTCTTAAAAAAACAATACACTGAGAAATTTGAAAAAATGAAGCAAAAATATAGCTCAGAAGATCAGGTAATAAAAAATCTGAATGATGAATTCAACAAACAGGCCGCTAAAGATTATTTTGAGAATCCTCACAAATTTATTGAAAAAATGATGGATATGAGAATTAAAGGAAGATCAGAATTCAGAAGAAAGGCTCAGATGATTTTCCAGGATCCCTACTCTTCTTTGAATCCCAGACATAGAGTCAAAACCATAGTCGGTGAAGGTGCAAAAATAAATGAATTAGTAGAAAACAAAGATGAACTGAAAGCTATGATTGAAGATATTCTTAAAAAAGTTGGTTTATCTGTTGATCATATGAGCAGATTCCCTCACGAATTCAGTGGTGGTCAAAGACAGAGAATAGGAATTGCCAGAGCTCTAATTTTAAAACCCGAGCTCATCGTATGCGATGAAGCGGTTTCTGCCCTGGACGTTTCTATTCAGGCCCAAATATTAAATTTATTGAACTCACTTCAGAAGGAATTCAATCTGACTTTCCTTTTTATCGCGCACGATCTGGCAGTTGTAAAACATATAAGCGATAGAGTCGCCGTTATGTATCTGGGAAAAATAGTAGAGTATACGACAAAAGACCAATTATTTGAAAAGCCTTTGCATCCATATACGGTAGCTTTGATGTCCGCAATTCCGAATCCTGATCCGGAAAATAAAAGTCATAGAATAATTTTAGAAGGTGACGTTCCAAGTCCTATTAATCCACCAAGCGGATGTCCTTTCCATCCCAGATGCCCAATAGCAAAAGATGTATGTTCCAAAGAAGTTCCACAATTCAAAGAAATAGAAGAAGGGCATAAAGTTGCATGTTTATTTCCCGGAAAATTGAAAAGATAAAAAAATACTTTATTCACAGGCATTGCAGACAATTGCAATGCCTGTTTTTTTAGGAGGAATCATGAATTTTTTAAATACAAAATTACCTCAGAATATAGAAGTTGAATTCTCCAGAGGCAATTATAAAGCTGTAGAAGAAATGCTCAAATTTTATTTGCAAAGAGAGAAAATTCCAAATTCATTAAAGAACAGACTGGAATATTTAAAAATTAATATAAAAAAAATACGAAACAGATATAAATATAATAAAAATCAGATAATGAATTTATTAAAAGAAAGATTTACAGATTTCTCTGAAGAAGAATTAGAAAAATATAAAATTAACGGTTCGATAGATTATCTGTACGTTGATGGCGAAGAGAAATATCTGGATAATGCTGTAGATAGTATAATCAGGACATTACCGGAATTAAAAAAAAGAGATTTAAAACCCGAAACCGATAACAAAAATGAATTTTTAAATTACTACATCGATAAACTCATACAAAAGAAAAAAATAAAAATAAAGATAAGAATAAAATCTGAGATCTCCGACATTGAAATAACGAACGATTCTTTTTCAAAAATCAGGGTCTGGTTACCTATACCGTCGGTAAAATTTCAAGTGAAGGAATTAAATTTATTAAATTATTCGGAAAATATGAAATACATTTCAAACACCGGTAATAATCTTGGGTTGATATACTTCGAAGAAAATGAAAAAGAAAAAAAATTCTTTGTAGAATATGAATATGTGATTGAACAAAAACTCAATGAAATCGATTTTCAAAAGGCTTCATACATTTTTGATAACAATTTCACTCAGGAAATAGGCCCTCACATTTTATTCTCCGAACTGATCAGAGATGTCAGTAAAAATATATTGAATGAAAATGACAGTAAAATCGTCAAAGCAAAAAAAATCTATGACTATATAACAAAAAATATAAAGTATTCTTATATGAGACCCTATTCCACTTATGACCATATACCGGAATATGTTATTTTAAATGAACGGGGAGACTGCGGAATGCAGGTTTTATTGTTCATCACTCTCTGCAGGTACAACGGTATCCCCGCTAAATGGCAATCAGGTTTATATATTACCAGAGATAAGGGATTTAATCACGATTGGGCACAATTCTATATCGAACCTTACGGGTGGTTGTTTGCTGATCTGTCATTCGGCGGTTCAAGAAAAAGCATAAAAAAATTACATGACTTTTATTTTGGTAATATTGATCCATTGAGGATGCCCGCTAATAACAGATTTCAGTATCCTCTGTTTCCCAAAAAACTGTTTTTCAGAAATGACCCATACGACAATCAAAGTGGTGAAGTGGAAACTGATAAAGAAAGTGTTTTCTCGGAAAATTTTAAAACATCTCATAAAGTTATAAATATAGCAGAAATCTTATAAAGACACGTACATATATCATTTTTTTTGGTATAATTAATCACTGAGGGGGAATTTTTGTGAAGAAGTTTGCAATTTTATTTATATTACTGACAGTTTTATTGTTCACTTCGTGTGGAATTTACACACCAAAAATAACCATAGATTTAAGTGATTACGGAAAAGAAGTTTTATTGTTTTCTTCTGAATTTTTCTTCGATTCTTTCGAAGATGAACTGGGAGAATACACTATTAACAACCCACACACAGAGATGGTGGAAGTGGCGAGTGAATACTCAGGAAATATTTTAACTGATGTAAGACTCAATGATTTTCATCTTTCAATAGAAGTGACGGATGTTGATTTAAAAGATGTTCAGAGTATAGAGGCCACTTTATACCTGAGTGAAAATGGCTATGAATCTCAAACTTATAATGTTGTTAAAAATGTCACTCTACTCAATGGAAATAATACTTATGGTTTATGGGCAAGTGATTCTCCTGTTTTGATGGATTTGTTGAATTTTATCAATTCAAATAACACCACAATCACCTTGTATATAGTGTTAGACAACAATTACTCCGGCTCCGCGGTACCTTCCGGGAACATAAGCGTTTATGTTGATAAAATAACATTTCAAGCAAAAATCGGTGGATAATTTATGAGGATAGTGGTCTGAATGAGATTTATAACAATAGTTTTGGACAGTGTCGGTGTAGGCGAAATGGAAGATTCCTGGAAATACGGTGATGAGGGATCGAACACTTTAGGAAATTTATCAAAAGCGGTATCCGGTATTTCATTGCCAAATATGGAAAAATTGGGGTTGGGCAATCTGACTCAAATAAATGGTGTGGCACCCGTTGAATATTCTTTAGGTGCCTACGGAAAGATGAAAGAGAAAAGCGATGGTAAAGACAGCACCACTGGTCATTGGGAATTTATGGGAATCATTCTGAAGAAACCATTCGATTTTTTCCCGGACGGGTTTCCGAGAGAGATCATTGCGGAATTTGAATCGTTAACCGGCAGAAAAGTCATAGGAAATGTTCCTGCATCCGGAACAGAAATAATTAAAGAATTTGGAAAGAGACAACATAAAACCGGCGAATTGATAGTCTATACTTCCGCCGACAGCGTTTTTCAAATTGCCGCTCCTGAAGAAATCATCTCTGTAGACGAACTATATAAATACTGTGAAATAGCCAGAGAACTTCTGGATAAAAGCGGGTATAAAGTTGCAAGGGTAATCGCCCGGCCATATGTTGGAGAATATCCAAATTATACAAGAACATCAAACAGGCATGATTATTCTTTGCCCCCGGATGAAAAGATCGATATGGAATTCCTTGTAGAAGCCGGAATAAATGTATATGCTGTGGGGAAAATCAACGATCTGTATGATGGCCATGGAGTGAGCGAATATAAGAAAACAAAAGATAATATGGATGGCGTGGACAAAACGATCGATTATATAAAGAAAAAAGAAAATGGATTTATCTTCACAAATCTGGTTGATTATGATGCAAAATACGGACATCGTAATGATCCCGTAGGATATGCAAAAGCACTCGAGGAATTCGATGAAAGATTACCTGAAATATATAACGCGATGGAACATGATGATGTATTGATCTTGACAGCAGATCATGGATGTGATCCCACAACACCTTCAACGGATCATTCAAGAGAAATGGTTCCATTGTTGATATACGGTAACAGAGTGAAGGAGGCTGTTGATCTGGGAATCAGGGAATCATTTTCCGATCTGGGCGAAACGGTACTCGATTTTTTTGGAGTTAAAGGAAAACAAACAGGTGAAAGTTTCCTGAAAGAAATAATAAAGGGGTCGTAGCGCAGCTGGGAGCGCGTTGCCTTCGCAAGGCAAAGGTCGGGGGTTCGAATCCCCTCGACTCCACCATAATATCCACAAAGTGTGACAAAGAGTATAAAAGCTCAATGTCACATTTTTTATAATTTGATGTATTATCTGATGAAATAGAAATCAAAATTATTAATCGAGGAAAATTTACGGTCCGAAGATAATAATGTCAGGAAAAAAATATCTGGAGTTTCTGATTCCATTTAAATAGAAATATTTTTTCCGAAATCAAAATCTTCATATGAAACAACTTTTTTCATATTCAAATTATATTTAAAATCAAACTATATTAAAAATTTGTTTTTAACAAAAAATTGAACTTTTCAGAGAGGGTTCCTTCAAAAATCCTCAGAAATTTTATGGTTAAATATCCTTTGATAAAAATTATATTAAAAATCGGATTAAACATTGAAAATATTATATGTTCTGTCCGAAGAATAAGATGATAAAAAGCTCGACAGCAGGGGTAATAATTGGTGATATCGTGATATAATATATACTAAAGAAATCGCTGAAAAGCTCTAAAATTCTGGCATTTAGAAGTTTAAAGTATAAATTAACAAGAATACAAAAATGTGTATTATTTTAAGAAAAGGTAGTGTGATGATTTGAATATCAATACAGTTTGTATTTTCGGATTATTTTAAAATATAACTTCACATTACTTGTTGTGATCCTGCGAAAACATACTGATGATATATAACAGGACATTTATAGTAAGCTCTTTACAGAAAATTTTATAAAAATGTGCGATATCTAGTTTTAAAGATCATAAATAAAATAAAAGGGGGGAAAACTTTGAAAAATTTGAATTTGAAAGCATTGTTTATCGGTGACAAGGGTGAAAACGGTGATTTTTACAGAGAACAGCTCAATAAAAGAATAAACGAGCACATTGGCTGGAGACAGAATTATATTCCATCCGATCTGGAGGCCATTACGGAACAGGATAAAGAAAAGCCCAATTTCATCGCGACAAAGGAACATATCATAGGAGTACTTGATGATTTGAGTCAGCGTATGCGCTCGGGATCGATTCCCTGGCAAAGTGCAGGTCGTTATTGGGGACATATGAATTCAGAAACTCTCATGCCGTCACTACTCGCGTACAATTATGCAATGCTGTGGAACTCCAATAATGTCGCACTGGAGTCTTCTATGGCCACATCTCAGATGGAGGCAGACGTTGGTGAAGATTTTGCAAAACTCTTTGGATTTAAAGACGGCTGGGGACATATCGTAGCGGACGGTTCTCTGGCAAACCTTGAGGGCTTATGGTACGCACGATGTATTAAATCGATTCCACTGGCACTGAAAGAAGTATATCCGGAAAAAGTCGCCGACAAAAGCGAATGGGAGCTTCTCAACATGAGTGTAGAAGAAATTCTGGATATCGTGGGAAAACTTTCTGCAGATGAAATGGATGCTGTAAAAGCCGCATCTTCACGAAGCGGAAAATTCATTAATAAATTGGGAAAATGGATCGTCCCTCAAACAAAACATTATTCCTGGGTAAAAGCTCTTGACATTTCCGGAGTCGGACTCGATCAAATGATATCAATACCTGTTCAAAGCAATTACAGGATGAACGTTGATAAATTGGAAGAAGCTATCCGTGACTTGATAGAAAGGAAAATACCTATTCTCGGTGTTGTCGCTGTTGTTGGCTCAACGGAAGAAGGAGCCGTCGACAATGTCGATAAAATCGTTGCATTACGCGAACAACTCAAAAAGGAAGGAGTTTATTTTTATTTACACGTCGACGCAGCATACGGCGGTTATGCGCGTACACTTTTTCTGGATAAAAATTATGAGTTTATAAAATATGATGATCTTGCAGAAGTTCATAAAGAATACGGACTATTTCACTATCCTGTCACGATACAAAAAGATGTATACAACGGTTTTGAAGCTATTCATAACGCGGAAAGCGTTACTGTCGACCCACATAAAATGGGTTATGTCCCGTATGCCGCGGGAGGTATTGCCATAAAGCATAAACAGATGCGCGATATCATTTCGTATTTCGCATCTTATGTATTTGAAAAGACTACAAAGGCGCCGGATTTATTGGGAGCATATATTTTAGAGGGTTCAAAAGCCGGAGCAACAGCAGCAGCAGTCTGGACTGCACACAGAGTTCTACCTCTCAATGTGGAAGGTTATGGACAATTAATTGCCGCTTCTGTAGAAGGAGCACATCGGTTCAGAGATTTTTTAGGTACTCTTACATTTGAAATAAACGGAAAAACAATCGAAGTATGCCCGCTCAATCATCCCGATTTCAATATGGTTGATTGGTTGTTCAAGGAAAAAGGATGTACGGATCTGAAAAAAATTAATGATCTGAATGAAAAAATGTACGATTATTCCTCTTATATAGAAGGTGATGTTTATTCGAACCGATTTATTTCCTCACATACAACGTTCAATCAGGATGATTATGGAGACAGTCCACTCGCTTTTGTTGAAAAAATAGGTATACCTGAATCAGAATGGTATAAAGAAAAACAGGTTACACTGATGAGAGCTTCCATCATGACCCCTTACATGAACGATGAAAGATTGTTCGAATTTTATACAAAGGCGATCACAAAGGCTATAAAGATGAAACTGACCGAAATTTTGGATAGCTGAAGTGAATAATCTCAATGTGATTATTTGAAATGAAAGGGGTGAATTTTATGGGAAGTAGTAATGCAGGAAGTTCTGCAACAATAGGAAAAAATACTATGGGAATCTCGAAAGTTGGAACAATGGCATTTGTGGGTATGACCTGTGCTCTGGTTGCAAGTATTCGTAATATTCCCAGTGTTGCAGCTACCGGATGGACGATGTTCTTTTATATGCTTGTTGCGGTGTTGCTGTATGGTTTCCCAATTTCAATGATAGCTGGTGAATATGCCGGAATGTTCCCGCAGGCAGGTGGTCCCGAACTGTGGGTAACACATTCACTTGGAAAAAAATGGGGATTTGTAGTTTCATGGTTACTCTGGGTACAGATGTTTCCCGGGATGGTCATGGTCGCTTCGGTTCTCGCTCCTATGTTAGGTGAAGTCGTGAATAATAATGTTTTAGGCAGTAATAATATATTTACCCTTGTCTGTATTCTAGCGGTGTATTGGGGTGTAACATTACTGAATCTCAAATTTGACATGGCAAAGATCGGTGGCAAGATAGGTATCTGGCTGGGACTGTACATTCCAATTGCGATATTACTGATTCTTGGTCTTGCTGCACTTGGAAAAGTGGGTTTTAACCCGAGCAGTACGCTGGGAACATTCTCTCCGGAGAAACTCCTGCCCGACACGACAACAAAGATGACTCTGGAATACTTCGCTCCTATCATATTCATCTTCGTGGGAATTGAGATGTCATCTGTGTATATAACACGTATAAAAAATCCTGTCAAAACATATGTAAAGGGCATATTTATTGCTTTGATTTTCATGTTTTTATTTAATGCTGTAAGCGCTTTTGTCGTGGCGAATGTTGTTCCGGCAGGAAAAATGGAATTGAATAATATTTCACAGTCCATCGTATTGTTCTGTGATATTTTAGGATTACCACATATCATAGCAAATATTTTCAGCCTCCTGGTATTCCTGGGTGTTGCGGTACAGCTTTCGGCATGGGCATCCGGTCCATCTAAAACGATCACTCAAAGTGCGCGTCGTGGACAGTACCCTCCTAAATTCAAATTCTGGAAAACAAACGAAAATGATGTCTCAAAAGCGGTTTTGTTTACTCAGGCAACGATCATTTCGATCTTTGCTCTGGTGTATTTGCTGATTCCCGCTGTCAACAGTGCATTTCTGACACTCGTCAGTGCCACTACACTTCTATACTGTTTCGTATACATTTTTATGGGACTCGGTATTTTGAAATTCAGAAAAACACATCCACAACAGAGCCGGCCTTTCAGAATAGGTAAGAAGGGCAACGGAATTCTCTGGGGATTGACCGTTATTCTCTTTGCAACCATAGTTTTTGCAATCGCATTGACTTTGATGGAAATGACGATCGTAAGCATAATTGCAATTCTGGCAATATCTTTTGGATTGCTGGTGGTACCACTCATTATTGATAAATTAAAAAAACCTTCCTGGGCCACAGAGGTACAAAAGCTCATGGATGGCGAGCAACATAATATCCCGCAGAAATCGATGGCAGATCTTCACAAAGCTGCGCAAAAAACTGCAAAGACAAAATAATTTAATTCTTTTGATATTAATATAAAAGTCCCTTTCTCAAAAATTTTCCGGAAAGGGATTTTAATTTTGTTAAAAGTAAAAAAGCATCGCATCTTCGGCAATAATTATTTATATTTCAAGACTACTTGCTAACAATAATATTTAATCTAATACACATTTCGTGAATTTACCATTAATTCAATTCAGATATCTGATCAAATTAAAAAGTCTGGCGATTTTCTGTCAAATTGCTAGACATCTATTTTTCTCAAATAATTTCCCGTATAACTTTTTTTCGATTCGACGATATCTTTCAGTGTCCCACAAACGAGTAAATCTCCCCCTTCTTTTCCCCCTTCGGGCCCAAGATCTATTATATAATCCGCATTTTTTATAACATCTAGATTATGTTCCACCACAAGAACCGTATTTCCCTTTTCTACGAGTTTATTTAAAACTTTTATGAGTTTTTCAACATCATCAAAATGCAGGCCAGTTGTAGGTTCATCAAGAATATAAAACGTTCTTCCCGTGGATCTTTTTTTCAACTCAGAAGAAAGCTTGATTCTCTGTGCTTCGCCTCCTGACAAAGTGGTAGCAGGCTGTCCAAGCCTAATATAACTAAGTCCAACTTTTATTAAAAGATTCAGTATTCTCTTCAACTGAGGAATTTTTTCAAAAAATTCATAAGCTTCCTCAACAGTCATTTCCAAAATATCGGATATATTTTTACCCTTGTATTTTATTTCGAGTGTCTCTTTATTATATCTCTTACCTTTACATACATCACACTCAACAAAAACGTCAGGCAAAAATTGCATTTCAATTTTTATTAAACCGTGACCCTTACAGACCTCACATCGCCCACCTTTAACATTGAAAGAATACCTGCCTTTTTTATATCCTCTGGCTCTTGATTCCGGCAATTTGGCAAAAATATCCCTGATGTGGTCAAAAATCCCGGTATATGTCGCCGGATTCGATCTTGGAGTTCTTCCAATCGGAGATTGATCTATAACGATCACATTATCAAGATTTTCCAATCCCGATATATCATCATATATACCCTCTTGCATTCGGGAATTGTTCAGTCTGTTTCTCAACACCGGATACAACGTATCTATAACCAGAGAACTTTTTCCGCTTCCCGAAACTCCCGTAACACATATCATTTTTCCCAGAGGAAATTTCACATCTAAACTCTTCAGATTATTTTGTTTTGCACCCAGGAGCTCTATGAATTTTTCCGAATTCATATTGGTTCTATCGAATATCGGTATTTTCTTTTTCCCTGAAAGATATTTTCCGGTTAAAGAATTCTCCGGAGGGTTGTTTATGAGTTCTTTCGTCAATCCCTGATAAATAACCTTACCTCCACGTATTCCCGCACCGGGTCCTATATCGACTATGTAATTCGATGATCTCATTACTTCTTCATCATGTTCAACCACAATAACTGTGTTTCCTAGATCCCTTAAATTCTTTAAGGTCTTAATCAGTTTATCGTTGTCCCGTGGATGCAGCCCTATCGTTGGTTCATCCAACACATAGGTGACCCCTGTCAATCCGGATCCTATTTGCGTTGCAAGTCTTATTCTCTGGGCTTCTCCTCCCGACAGAGTTTTTGCCTTTCTCGACAGTGTAATATATCCCAATCCCACATCTATCAGGAATTTTAATCTCTTTAATATTTCTTTATTCAATTCACCTATGATGAGCTTTTCCTGTTCACTGAGGCTCAGATTATTCATTTCCCCGAAAATTTCCGTTATCGTCAGATCGGATAATTCAGAAATATTCTTTCCGTTCACAGTCACGGAAAGTGCCTCTTTTCTCAATCTTTTTCCCTGACATTCGGGGCAGACAGATTCAATCATAAATTTATCTTCCAACCAACGTCTCATATCTTCCGAATGCGTTTCAAAATATCTTCTCTTCAGATTATTTATTATACCCTCGATCTTCTTTTGAGTCTGATAAAGAACTTTTTCAGATCTGAATTCATATTTTATTTCTTTGTCTGAACCATGAAGTAAAACTCTCCTGGTTTCATCTTTCAGATCTTTGAATTTGGTCTTTGGATTTTCTCCAAGTTGTTCTAAAACTGAGAGGGTATATTTCATTGAATAACTGTTTTCCGAACTGCTCATTGGCTTCAATGCCCCCTCGGGAATGGAAAGGTTTTCATCGACGATGAGATTTTCATCAAATTCCCTCGTTATACCCAATCCATGGCAAACGGGACAGGCCCCATAAGGATTGTTGAATGAAAATATTTTCGGATTTATTTCCGGAAGACTTATGTTACAGTGCGTACAGGCGAAATTTTCACTGAATAATTTCGTCTTCTCAGATTCAAAATCATAAACTTCCACTATTCCGTTTCCTTCGCTCAGTGAAAGTTCTATGCTGTCGGTTATTCTGGTTTGATTTTCCTCACTCAATTTAACTCTGTCAACAATAAGATTGATAAAATGCCTTTTGTTTTTATCAAGAGAAATATTTTCCTCAAGGTCATAATTTTCTCCATCAATCTCAATTCTTACATATCCCTTTTTCTTCAACGATTCAAGTTCTTTTTTAAATTCTCCCTTTTTTCCCCTCGCTATCGGGGCCTTAATAATCAATCTGTCTCCGATTTTATATTCGTGGAAAACACTTTGAATAATTTCATCTATCGTTTGTTTCTGAACCTCTCTGCCACACTCAGGACAATGTGGGATACCAATTTTCGAATAAAGTATACGTAAATAATCATGTATCTCAGTAACAGTCCCAACTGTTGATCTCGGATTATGGCTCACAGATTTCTGTTCTATGGCAATTGACGGGGATAATCCGGTAATATTATCAACATCGGGCTTTTTAAATTCTCCTAAAAATTGCCTCGCATAGCTGGAAAGGGATTCCAGATATCTTCTCTGCCCTTCCGCATAAATAGTATCCAGAGCAAGAGAGGATTTTCCCGAACCCGAGAGACCCGTAATTATTGTCAATGATTGCTTTGGAATTCTAACTTCTATATTTTTTAAATTATGTACTCTGGCACCTTTTACAGATATAAATTCACTCATCCAATATTTCCTCTACTAATTCAATCAATTTATTTGTTATATTCTCTACTTCATTTTCATCTCTTCCCTCGACCATAATTCTTATTAAAGGTTCGGTACCCGATGGTCTCAGAACGATTCTGATATTTTTGTTTTCTCCGTATTTTTCAAGAGAATCAATAATTTTTTCATTTTGCATCACCATTTTTTTATCCACCACAGGTATATTCTTTAAAATTTGAGGATATACGGGAAATTCAGAATAAAATTCGTCGAGATTTATTTGAAGTTTCTTCAACGTGTTAAGTGTTTCAAGTGCAGTAATCAAGCCATCACCCGTCGTATTTTTATCAAAAAATATGATGTGCCCCGACTGTTCCCCACCCAGAGAAAATTCATTTTCTATCATATTCTGCAAAACATATTTATCTCCTACCTTCGTTCTCTTCAATTCAATTTCGTTGGATTTCAAACTATTCTCAAAACCTAAATTTGACATAACCGTGGCAACAACGGTTTGTTTATTCAATCTATTCTCCGCCAGCATCTTCTGCGCATTCATAGAAAGAAGCATATCGCCATTAATGATCCTGTTTTGTGATAGCACAAATAAACATCGATCCGCATCACCATCGAATAAAATACCTATCTGGTTATCTTTAAGCATTTTACTGAGTATTTCAGGATTCATCGAACCACATTCTTCGTTAATATTTATTCCATTGTAATCGGTAAAATTATATTCCGCATATATTCCGAGCTTGCCGAAAACTTCGGACACCACTGCAGAAGCGGCACCAAATGCACAATCAACAACAATATTATCTTTTATAAAATCCGTATTTTTGTATTCATTCACTACATAATTCACATAATCCTGTTTTAAATCGGGTCTGTAATCTATTTTACCTATTTGTGAATAAGTGGTGTAATTATACCCTTCTTCCATCAATTTTTCCAGCTGAACTTCATTGAAATCCGAAATCTTCTTTCCATTTTCTAAAACCTTTAATCCATTATATATAGCCGGGTTATGTGACGCAGAAATCATAACGCCCAGACAATTATATTTTTTTGTCAGATAAGCCAGAGATGGTGTGGGTAAAATCCCAATAATCTCAACATTCATCCCCGCCGACGAAGCACCTGAAGCGATTGCAGAAGACAGCATGTCACCTGATCCTCTCGTATCCATACCGATCAATACCTTAGTATGTTCGCCGTTATAAAATCTTCCTAAAGCATTTCCAAGTTTTACCGAAAGTTTTGGAGTGATCACTTCATTAACAATTCCTCTAATTCCATCTGTTCCAAATAATTTTTTCATCACAACCTCCTTGTACATTAAAAATTTTATCATATAAATCGGTTGACAACTTGAATAAAGACCATTATAATAGCCTTTGTGAGGAGAGATGGCCGAGAGGTCGAAGGCGTACGCCTGGAGAGCGTATAGCGTCCACCAGACGCTCATGGGTTCAAATCCCATTCTCTCCGCCAGAATGAGGAAGAGAGGGGGTTTCCCCCTTTTTTATTAATTTATGAAAACATTGGAAATATTAAAAAAATATAATATTGCACTCAAAAAATCACTGGGACAAAATTATCTGCTCAACGAAAACATTCCTAAGAAAATGGTTAACTTTTCTAAGCTTGATGATTCCTTTACATGCATAGAAATAGGTACCGGCTTGGGTATTTTGACACTGGAATTGTCAAAGTATGTAAAAAATGTCATTTCATTCGAAATAGACAGAAGGTTGAATACCATTCACAAAGATCTGCTCGACAAAAAAAACATAACAATAAAATACGAAGACTTTTTAAAAACCAATTTGAATATTTTTGAAGGTGAAAAAATCGCTTATATTGCGAATATCCCTTATAATATAACTTCTCCAATACTCGAAAAAATATTTTCCGAAGGTCCCGAATTCGAATTTATTGTATTGATGGTTCAAAAGGAATTCGCCCAAAGGATGAATGCAAAAGAAGGAACAAAAGCGTATGGGGCGATGACAGTAAATTTAAATTCTCAGGCAAAGATCGAAAATGGATTCACGGTGAAACCCGATGAATTCATTCCCAAACCAAAAGTCGAATCTTTCGTAATCAAATTGATTCCCGATTATAAAGTGGACAAAGTATATTTCAATGAATTCAGAAAATTCGTCAATCTATGCTTCTCACAGAGGAGAAAGAAACTGAAAAACAATTTGAAAAAGATTATAAATGATCCGGAAAAATTATTAAATTCCTTATCAATAGACAAAGACATAAGGGCCGAGAAACTCAAAACAGAAGAATTTAAAAAATTATTCTTCGCATACAAAAAAACTATTCATTAATAATTTCTTTCCATGCAGTTTCCCACTTTTCAAGATTATCGGCAATTTTATTCAAATCAAAATAAATGAGCCCGTTCACTTCGCTCTGACTGTAAACTAAATTTTCGGAAATACTGTCCGGTACGACGACATTTCTGTTAACCGGTGAATTCACCAGATCGAGTGCCTGTGAAAGCTGAGTACTCTGATTTATAACAAAATTTATATATCTATAAGCATTCTCCGGATTTTCTGCATTTTTTAATATTGAGAGTGTATTTATAATTCCCGGATTTCCTTCGAGAGGATCCAACCATATCACATTCAAACCATAATTGTATAAATTACCCCACAATGTTTTCGGGACCGCGGCCACATAAATATCCTCATTTTCAAAAAGATTTTGCAGTTCGTTTGGAGAAGAATAAAATCCGTAGATATCGTTCTTTATCTCACCAACTTTTTCAAACGCTTTATCGAGACTCCAATCATCTTCATCGGCTCCAAAAACTTCGTCCAGCATTTTATAAAATACGGGTCCCTCTGGATTGTTCATATCCGGAAGAGCAAGATATTTCAGTAAATCTTCCCTCCATAGATCCTTCCATGAAACCAGGGGTCGTCTTATCTTATCAACTCTGTACACTATCCCGAGTGAATAAACCGTATATCCTATCGAATAATTTCCCTGAATCGGATCTTTGACCACACTGTAAATATATTCAAGGTTGCTCAGTTTTGAGACATCCAGCTCCATAATCAGACCCTTTTCTTTGGCCATGAGAGCGTAGTAATCGGTAAAATATACAACATCCACTTCTTCGGTGTTGTTTTCGATTCTTTCCATCCTCTGTATATCATTTTCATAAATGTTTATAGCCGTAAGCGATTGCTTTTTTTGAATTGCCTCATTGATGTTTTCCAGAGTATATTGTTTGTTAAAATCGAAAGTAGACACCTTCACCTCCTCTTTAGAAAAAGAGAATGTGAACAGTGCCAGGGAAAATAGTAATATTAAAATTTTCTTCATTTTTACCACCCACTTTAATTTATAAAACCGTCTATATTATTCCACACCACCTTTGATCTTGAATCGAAAGGACTGCCATTCCAGAGACATAAATTATCCTTTTTTCCGATCTCGATTGAACCGTACTCCTCAGAAATGCCCAAAATTCTTGCGGGATAAATAGTCAGTGATTTCAGCATTTCTCTTTCATCGGCACCGTAATTAATGGCCATTCCCGCTTGAAGTCTCAGAGTTTCTACCGGAAAAACGGGATGATCGCTTATGCATGAAAAAGGAATTTCCCTATCTATAGCCGTTTTATAAGAAAGATATGTCATATCCATCAGCTCAACTTTTGATCTGCTTGACATCACCGGACCCAACATCACGGGTACATTCGATTTCTTCACTTCATCCTGAACTTTGATCAAATCGGTACAATGTTCAATGGAAACCCGAATACCAAATTCCTCTTTCAGTCTGATGGCAAACAATATATCTTCGGCCCTGTGACAGTGAATTCTGACCGGTAATTTTCTTTCCAAAATTTTTTGAGCGATTTCCATTTTATTATCATATTCCGTAAACACTTTGTTTTCTTTCTGGCTTTTTTTCTTTTTTTCAATATAATTTTTACCATCAAAAAGATAATTCCTGATTATTGAAGCTATACCCATTCTGGTACTGGGAGATTTATCTTTCGCTGAAAAACACCTCTTTGGATTTTCTCCCGTTGCCATTTTAATACAGCTATCATATCTCAAAATAAAATCACTCACCAAATTCGATTTCGAATATTTAGCAATAAATCCCAGACCACCGATAGGGTTTGAACTCCCAGGTAAAACACAGTAAATGAGCACTCCGCCTCTAGCACCCTCCTTGATGGATTTATCACTCGTTGTAAAACCATCCACCGCTCTCACATCGGCAGTATTAGGCTCGCTCGATTCATTCGTATCGTCATATTCAAAACCATACCCTTCAGGATTGAGACCGATATGCGAATGCGCATCTATAAACCCGGGAAGCAGTAGAGCCTTTTTTCCATCGATAACCTCATCAACTTTTTCAACTATGTTATCGTCAATCTTCTTTATTATGCCGTTATCTATCAATACATCTCCCGTTATTTTTTCTTTAACAACCGGATCAATTTCTACATTTTTAATCAAATATTTCATACAAACAACCTCTCCTCATTCATTGAATATGCCAGTTCCCCCGAAACAAAAGTTTTAATAACTCTATGAGTGGGGTCAAGAATATGTTTATCGGTTATTATCAAATCGGCATCTTTACCTACATCGATACTCCCAATTCTATCAGAAATCTTTAAATTTCTGGCCGGATTTATAGTTATGGCCTTAAGCGCGACATCTTGATCCAGACCATAATGGATAGCCATGGAAGCTTCAACGGGTAAATTCATTATTGGGATCACAGGATGATCGGTGATTATGCCGAAATCGTCAATTCCATTTTCGTACAAAATAGAAGGTGTTTTCAGTGTTCTGTTATTCACTTCAATTTTATATTTTGAAGTGAACATCGGGCCGATAGCGAGTTTTATTCTTTTCTCCTTCATCACGTCCGCAATCAAATGACTTTCTGTCGCATGCTCTAAAAATAATTCAAAATCGAACTCTTCTGCTATACTGATAATAGTCAGCATATCCTCGGCCGTATGGGCATGGGCATGGACCGGTAATTCTTTATTCAATACTTTTAAAAGAATTTCATTTTTTTGATTATATTCCCTGTCTTTTTTATTTCTGTAATTGATCGCTTCATTAAAAGTTCTTCTTATAATGGCTGCCGTACCCATTCTCGTCATAATTTCCTTCGTATGAGTTCTCTTTGGATTTTCTCCCAGAGCCATCTTCAGAGAAGAATTTTTGAGAATGATTCTGTCTTCAAATGGAACATTCATGTCTGTTTTTAAAGTTGTTCCTATCCCACCAAAGGGATTGGCACTACCCGGGAAGACATTAACCGTCGTCACCCCCGTGCTCAATGCCTCTTTAAATCCATGATCAAAGGGATATATGGCATCTATTGCAAAGGAATCCACGGATACCGGTTGAGTGAATTCATTCGTATCATTGTCTGAATATTGATTGGTTTTTTCTCTGTGTACTCCTATATGACAATGCGATTCAACGAGACCCGGGAAAACGAACAAATTTTCAGCATCTATTATCTCGGCATCCTTACAGTCTATATTTTCATCAATGGAGATAATTCTATCTCCTTCAATTAAAATGTCTCCGATAAAACTTTCACCGGTAACGGGAAAAATCTTTCCCTTCTTAATTATTTTTTTCATATCTCTTCACCACCAACATGAATTCCATTTATATATGTCTTTAAAACTTTACTTCTATAATCAAAAATATCTCCGTCCATTAGAATAAAATCCGCATCCTTTCCCTCGTCAACACTTCCCAACCTGTCCTGTAAACCAAGAACTTTTGCGGGGTTCAGTGTAAACATTTTCAATATTTCCGATCTTTTTATTTTCAACCTGTCTATAAAAAACATTTGAAGACGGATCAATTTCAGGGGTATAACGGGCGCATCGGTCATTATCGACACATCGATACCGACATCATAGAGATCCTTAACGGAATTGAACGATAGATGCCAGGTCTGAAAAGCTTTCCCGGCTACATTTAACGGGCCTAAAATCACCGGTACGTTCAACGATTTTGCAAATTCGGTATTCGTATGCAATGCCGTAGCATGATCCAAAACATAATCGATTTTATATTCTTTCATTATTCTGACAATGGTTTCAATGTCCTCAAGATTTGCAACATGAATCCTTGCAATCGCCTCATTTTTCAACAGCAACGATAAGTTTTCGAGGGAAAGATCGTAATCTTTTTCCTCTTTATGAATATAATTTTTCGCTTTTTCCAGATTCTCCCTTAAAATAGCTGAAACCGCCAGTCTGGTAAGGGGTTTTCTTTTTTGCATTCTCGGAATGATTGTAGGACTCCATCCGAAAGCCAATTTTATTATCCTTTTGGGAGTCTTTACCCTTTCTTTATAAACGTTCTTCACGTTGGTTTTGAAAACCACCCCTTCTCCTCCGATAACGTTTCCGGATCCAGGTAAAACACAAACGGTGGTTACTCCATTATTTTTCGCTTCAACGACACCCGGATCAAAGGGATTGATTGCATCCATCGCCCTACAATCAGCGGTTGAAGATGAAGTGGACTCATTAACATCATCTCCTGCAAAATTCCCCGCCTTTTCCTGAAAAATACCCACATGAGTATGGGCATCCAT
The DNA here is from genome assembly GCA_030156385.1 of Kosmotogales bacterium. GTDB lineage: Bacteria > Thermotogota > Thermotogae > Petrotogales > Kosmotogaceae > JASGMR01. Next base: position 40,751 of record JASGMR010000001.1, on the reverse strand, counting down.
GAGTCCCGGATATACGTATTTTCCACTTAAATCGATAACTTCATCGTTATCGTTTTTTTCTATCACTTCACCAATTTTTAAAAATTTGCCTTCATCGATTAAAAAATCTCTCTTAACAAATTGATCATTTTTGAACAAATAAGCATTTTTATATAATTTCATTCTTTTCCTCCTCCACCATCATTACGATTTTATCATAGTTGATTTTTTTATATCAAATATTATTTAAAGATAATAGGTAAAAACAAAACTATAAAAGAGATTCTGAAAGCATACAGAAGATATAGTTGCATAATCACTGATAATATGATATTATAACTCAAAGGAGATTTTACGTAATGAAAAACTGTCCGTTCAACGATTTATTTTTAAACAACAATAATAATAACAATAATAATTGGCCAATACCGGTCATTTTTTTCGTGTAAAAATTCTTTACGAAAAAGGCCGGTGAAATCACCGGCCTTTTTTTATTTTAAAAATTCTAAATATTTTAAATATGGGAGGAAAAAGTTTTTATGACAAAATTTCAGGAAGTTCTAGGTCATCTTACAGATCCAAAGGTTCAAACGGCAACAAAGATTAAGGCGAAGGTTATTCAGTACGCGGAAAGTTATCTGAGAAGTGAAGGATTCATAGAATTATTACCAACTATGATTTCCCCTTTAACCGATCCATTGAACCACGAAGTCGTGAATGCATCATTCGATTACTATGGAACAAAATTTTCCATCACCCAGTCCATGATTTTTCACAAACAGATTGCACTCAATTCTTTCGATAAAATATTCATAGTTTCTCCCAACGTCAGATTGGAAACATCTGAAAAAATGGGGAGTGGAGTGCATCTTTATGAATTTACTCAGGTGGATCTTGAAGTAAAGGGCGCAACCCGTGAAGATATTATGGAAATAATCGAAAAATTATTCATCTATACAATATCAAAAATAAAAGAAGAATGTGCGGATGAATTGAAGAAAATCGGGAGCGATGTAAAAATACCAAAAAAGGGATTCCCGAAGGTGAAATATCTTGAAGGATTGAAGGAATATGGAGAAGATTTCGAATCCATAATCTCCAAAAAATCTACCGAACCTTTCTGGCTTATAGATATACCTCTTGAAAAAAGAGAATTTTATGATAGACTTTCTTCGGATGATAAAACATTACTCGATATGGATTTGATTCTTCCTTATGGTTATGGTGAAGCTCTCTCCGGTGGTGAAAGAGAATTTGAATATGAAACAATAATCAAAAGGATGAAACAGAGAGGAAACAATCCGGAAGATTTACCAATTTATTCTGATTTTGCAAAGGAAGGGAAATTACCAAAATGTGCAGGATGTGGATTTGGCGTTGAAAGATTAACAAGATACATTTGCGGGCTTGACCACGTATCCAAAACGAGGCTGTTTCCGAAAATTCCCGGCAAAGCATGTATTTAATGGAGGTGTAAGATGGAAATTAGTGAAATCATCAAAAAATGTGAAGAATTCTCTGTAAAATTTATAAGACTAAGAATCACCGATATTAACGGTATGCCTAAAAATGTCGAATTTCCAATAAGTCAGATAGAAGGAGTTTTAAAAGATGGAATGATGTTTGATGGCTCTTCCATTGATGGTTTTGTAAGAATTGAAGAATCAGATATGATGCTGATTCCTGATTTAAAAACATTCACGATCCTGCCATGGACAAGCGATGGAGTCAGAACGGCAAGATTCATATGCGATGTTTATGATTCTGATATGAAACCCTTTGATGGCGATCCGAGATATGTACTCAAAAAAGTGATAAAAGAAGCTGCAAATATGGGATTCGAAACTTTCGTAGGACCGGAACCGGAATTTTTTATGGTAGAAAAGAGTGATTCCGGAGTTAAAAGTGATCTGGATTTAATGGACAGTGGAGGTTATTTCGATTTATTACCGGTTGATAAAGGAGAAAGAATAAGAAAAAATATCGTCATCGCACTGGAAAAGATGGGTTTTGAAGTCGAAGCAGCACACCATGAGGTTGCGCCTTCTCAACACGAAATTGATTTCAGATATACGGATATTTTAAAAACCGCCGATAATATTCAGACATTCAAATGGGTAGTAAAAACGATGGCTTTAATGGAGAATGTCTATGCCTCATTTATGCCCAAAGTTTTCCCCAAAATAAACGGTTCGGGAATGCACCTGAATATGAGTCTGAACAAGGATGGTCAAAATGCTTTCTGTGATGAAACAAAAAAGCACGGACTGAGTGATCTGGCTTTATATTTCATAGGCGGAATCATCAATCACGCTAAGGAAATAACGGCCTTCGCAAACCCAACTGTAAACAGTTACAAACGACTCATTCCAGGTTATGAGGCCCCCGTCAATATCTCCTGGGCTTTGGGTAACAGAAGCGCTATGATAAGGGTTCCGTCGTGTAGAGGTAAAAAAACACGAATTGAGTTCAGAAGTCCCGACCCAAGCTGTAATCCATATCTGGCACTCGCCATAACTTTGGCTGCAGGGCTGGAAGGAATAAAGAATAAAATAACTCCACCAGATCCTATAGATGTCAATATTTTCCATTTGAATGATTCTCAAAAGGAAGAAATGGCAATAGAAAACTTACCCGCAGATTTGAATGAATCAATAAAATATGTGAAGAAATCGGAATTCTGTAGAAAAATAATCGGGGAACACATTTATAAAACATTCATAAACATCAAGGAAAAAGAATGGGAAGAATATATAACAAATGTTTCAAAATGGGAATATGAAAAATATTTTAGAAATTATTAGATAAAAAGGGAGAAATTCTCCCTTTTTATTTTTATTCATTACCTATCAATGCGTACCAGACATCATAACTGAAGGTGTATCCTGTGAGTAAATAATTTCCATTTTCTACATAGCTTATATTCTTTGAAAAATCAATCGTGTTTGCCTGATAAGTGTTTTGCCATCTGATATCGTTTCCCGATGATTGAAAAACCCACAGCGAATTAACTTGAGATTCTTTTGTGACATCTCTGTCAACTGAGTTCGAAGATGCCGATATCAAAAAGTCTCCATTGGGCATGACTTCAAAACAATAGGGAATCTCCGTGTTGCTTCCACCAAAAATGTATACATCTTTCAAATCGCCATTCATATCTGTTTTGAGTAATCCGATATCTCTTCTTCCTCTGTTTCCTGAAAAGATTCCATCTCCGGAAGATATTCCGGATAAAATATATAAATCATCGTCAAAATAGGTAATATCCACTCCGTAATCTGATTTTATGCCACCAAATTGCTTTGAAAAAAGCAGTTCGTGTTTCACATAATCGATCTTAAGGAGCAAAACATCTATATCGGTTTCTTCTTTTTTCGCGTCGGAAAAATTGTTACTTCCATTATCTATATATCCTGTGACAAAGGCAAAATTATCTATTATTTCAACAGCATAACCACAATCGTTTCCGGTTTCCCCAAAATAATTCTGCCAGACGAGGTTGCCATTTCTGTCTATAACCCCATACCAGACATCTCCATCATCATGATTCCCGGAGATATCACCGGAAGAAGATTCCGTATAACCGGTGAAGAAATAATTTCCGTCGGCAGTTTGTGCTATATCATAAATATAATCAGTTTCTTCACCACCGAGCTGTGTTTGCCACAAAATATTCAAATCATCATCGAATTCGATAACCCACGAATCAAATCTGCCGTTATTTGAAGGGAAATCGTTCGTCGACGAATTCGAATAACCCGTGAGTATATAATTCCCATACGAATTCCTGAGCATCCTTACAGGAATATCCATAAAATTCCCGGTCAAAACTTTCTGGTTCAAAATCTCTCCGTTCGGGCCGATTTTGGATATAAAAGTTTCCTCTTCATTATCATCTGTCAGATAATATCCTGCGAGAAAATAGTAATCACCATTTCCTTTTGTGGAAGTGATTCCAGCATCCATGTATTCCCTTCCGAAATAATTTTCCCATAAATCCATTATTTCCTTGGTTTTAAAGGTTTGAGAATCACTCTCTATAAATGTACCCGTTCTGTTATCACTTATAACTTTCCAGCTAAAACTATCATCATATCCCAGAAAATCAACGGAATGATTTTTTTCACTTAAACCGTTGAAGTTATATTCAATACCTTTGCCTGAACTGACCATCAGATTATAATTCAGATTATGCTTACTGTCTTCCCATTCGAATAAAACATCTGAGGGATTTATCACTTCATTCGACTTTGGATTTATCAGATTCACTTTTTCAGGAATTGAAGTCGATGAAAAAACGTACAGATCACTTTTTGTTTTTGCCCCGTTTTCATCTATTCCCTCTATCTGCCAATAATATTTTTGGTTTTCCTCTATATTGTTTATCGTGATTTCTTCCAGTGGATAATCTTCCTCAATTAACTTTATTTCACCTTCTTTACCAAAATAAACATTATATCTTAAAACTTCCGATTCTCTGTCTGCACACGTCCAGGAGATTTCGACGTTTCCCGGAGCGACAATCGAATTGTTTTGAGGATATATTAAATCTGGAATTTCAGGTTTTGAATTCACAATAAAAGAAAAAGTTCCTTCGGAAAAAATTCTGTCGCCATCTACATATTCTACCTTCCAAAAATATCTTTCACCGGGGATCAGATTATCAACGGTGAATTCCCTCTGATCATACCCACTGTTGAGCAGATTTGGATTTTCCGTTCTTCCAAAATAAACATTATAATTATCAACTTCCGACTGATCACCGCTTTCCCACGATAAAACAACTTTATCGGAATCGATAATGGAATCATTTTTTGGGTACATGTATTCAATATTATGATAATTTTCACTGATATCCACTCCGATTTTTGAAGTGTTGATCAAATCATCGTTTTTATAAATATCTATCTCTATGAATTCGGTATCGGTGGAATCAGGAGAAAAAATCATAGAATTATCATCTATCTGAACGGAGTTCTGAGGAGATTTAAAAACAAGAGAATCATCACCGGAATTTTTTATATATGATAAAAGATTTATTTTCAGTGTTTCATTTATATTCATTTTTTGTTCCGGAATTTTAAGCAGATTTCTATTCCCCAGAATGGAAAAAACTATTATAAGAACAATAATAGCGAGAAATATAAAATACCATATTGGTCTTAACTTCCTTTTCTTAGTTACCTTTTTATATTTTTCTGCCGAACTATTGACTATCATAAAGAATTCCCCCGAATTTTTAATATATTCTTTCAGTTTATTATCTATTTTACACCACAAATCCTTAGAAGCAATTTTTTTCAAAATAGTTTAATTTCTCTTTTTATTGTACACCATTTCATGTGATAAAATTAATAAAATGATTTTGGAGGTTGAGTATGAACGTAGTATTGATAGACGGAAAAACAACTTTTAACTCGGTATCACAGATATTCAACTCAAATGTACTCAATGATTTGATCTGTGAAATGATAGAGTTCTCAGAAAGAAAAAGAACTTCCTTATTAAATTTTTTCAATTTATTCATAAAAGATATCGGAAGTGCAAATACAAATGAAAGATATGATGTAAAAGGAATAATTATGTTATTACAGTCTCTGGTTGTTTCTACAGTAGAAACAATCGATTCTTCCCCTTACCTTTCATTTCCAAAACTTTCCGATAAAAAAGATTTGTTGATCACTTTCGTTGAAAGACTGTACAGTTTATGGAGATCGAAACACAGATTTCTCATAAGAGATGATGAGATTACCGAAGATTTATCGAAAAGAGTGTTCAAACAATTGTTGTTTCAAAATAACAATGAGCAATTGAAACTTTTAATAAGAAATACGTACAGACAGATTCTTATAAATATTTCCAATTTCAGGATGAAAATTCTTAGGCAAACACATTCTGGAGCACAGGCCGGTTTCATGATTGATAAAGTTGTACCGTTAAAAGAGGCCGTTCCCTCGAACGGAAATATTTTATACGATTTAAACGTGGTCTGGAGTATAATTTTTGATCCACCGGCTATCTTCTATACGAGATCAAATAAGAGAAGGGGAATCTTTAAAGTCGTCAACAGACCGGTATTGAGCAAAATAAAAATAAAAAACAAAGAAGACTGGTTTCTGTTCCCCGTAATGGTTGGCTCCAAAATGATATTCGTCGTCGTTTACAAAGATTACCTTTCGCTTGGGGCGGGTCTGGCAAATCTTTTCGAATTCGTCGATCTCGCCGTAGTGAAGAGCAAAAAACCTGACGGTGTGTATTTCTTGGGAATCGAAAAATCCTTCTTCGATGAAGATGATGATTATAACGGCATAGTTTACAGAGAAAATGACGGAACCTATGTGGGACTGGTGGGCGATGACCCGTCGGTAGACTATTTTGGTTATATGAAAAAAATGATTCTGACAATACATAATCTTCTGATAATAGATGAAAACCGTTTACCCATACACGGTTCCCTTGCAAGAATAAGATTAAAAAACGGTAAAGAAGCTAACGTGATGCTCGTAGGAGACAGTGGAGCGGGAAAATCCGAAACCCTCGATGCTTTCGAAAGACTCAAAGAAGATGTATCCGAAGTCGATATACTGATCGACGATATGGGTTCGTTAGCCATTGACGGTGACAGGGTAGTAGCATACGGTACCGAGACGGGCGCCTTCGTCAGACTAGATGACCTGGAACCCGGTTATGCGTACTCGGCTATGGACAGGAGTATCTTCATGAATCCGAATGAAATAAATGCCAGAGTCATCGTTCCTTACTCGAATTACAAGGACATAATTTTACCCACTAAGGTAGATTACTTTTTGTACGCGAATAATTATGAAAAACCCATAAATGACAGTATCGCTTTCTTTAAAAGCTCCGATGAAGCTCTCAAGGTCTTTTCCGAAGGAGCCAGAATGGCTAAAGGAACGACATCAGAAACGGGACTGACATACAGTTACTTTGCCAATCCCTTCGGAGCCATTCAAAAAAAGGAGAAACATACAAAGATAGCCGAAAAATTCATGCAGACTATGCTGAAGGGAAAAACAAAAATAGGAATGATAAAAACTCAACTGGGAATCAACGGCTTCGAAAAAGAAGGCCCCTTACTGGCGGCAAAATCCCTTCTGCATATGATAGATAAAGAAGAATAATATATTATTCTGTAAGACTCAGAATACTCTCTTTTAAAGCTGATTTTGAATTCGCATATTCAAAATCAGTTTTTTTGTACAGAAACTTTATGAATTCAAATACTTTCTTCATCTTATTGAAATTTATGAGATCCTTAATTTCCTGGATCGAATCCTCTTTATATTCTTCGGAAGCGATTTTATAAAAAAAGTAATCCGATGAATACAAATCCTGTTTACATAACTTCAGTCTTTCTGCGATCAATTCCAGCAAACTTAAAACCAAAAGGTCCCCTTCGGAATTCTGAAGTCCCGAAATACTCTCAAAAAACGGAAAAACTTCTCTATAATACTGGTAATTACAATTATTCTTTATCGTCGATTTGGACGAAATCCCAAGTATTTTCATGGCCTCTTTCCTGTCTTCGGAATTCAAAAGAGAAAAAATTCTGTAAACGGGATCGTTTAAATCTGAAATATAATACTTTTTTCCAAAAACCTTTTCAAATATACTCATTGTATCCAAATAACCCTCTACCATGTACTTTTTTGATATCTCAACATTGAATGTCATAACGGTTCCATAATGTTCTCTCGGTTTTATATACAGAACTTCTTCGTTTTTGACCTTGAATTTCGTCAATAAATTTTTAAAATCTTTCACTCCATGGGTGCCGATATCCACAACTATCATATTCGAATATCCCTTCTTCTGGGCGAGTTCTATGGGAATATTGTTGTAAACACCGCCATCAATGAACTTCTGTCCATTTATTTCCTCGCGCTCAAACAGAGGGAAATTAGAACTGGCAATAATATAATCTATCATTTCTCCCTCAGGAATCTCTTCCTTAAAAAAAGTAACCGGTTTAAAATCGGAAATAGAATAAGTCACCAGTCCGAAATCAATAGCAGAATTACGAATTTTATCTTCATCGATGATATTTTTCAGCATATCTTTAAGTGGGGAAACATCGATACCTTTACTTCCGATAAATGAAAAAAAGGTATGAATCAAATATCTGAATTTTATCTGTTTGAGATCTCCTTCCAGAACCTTTTCGGTTTCTTTGTCAATTTTCATCACATCTTTATATTCCATCTGAAGCCATATTTTCCTTCCCAATTCAAAGTCATCCATGGCCACGGCTGCGGAATTGATGGAACCAACTGAAGTTCCAAAAGCTCCTTTTATATTAACGCCGAGATCCAGGAGGGCCTTCCAGACACCAATTTCATAGGCACCTCTTCCACCACCACCAGAAAAAATCAACGCAACATCTTCTTTCAAATATTTTTCAAACATGTTCTTTCTCCAGAATTTAATTTTTATTTATTATACATTTTTAAAAAACACTTTGCTTTTATTTCCAAAAAAATAAATTTATTTTGATTATACACGAAACCGTTTAAAACAAATTTCTTATAACATAAATACTATCTAAACATTATTTGTTGTTTTTATCCAAAAAGTACTATAAAATTGGTAATAGCTAAAATTAATACTATTCACTTACTAAATTGGGATGTGATTTTTTGATCAGAAGTTTTATAAAAAAATATTGGAAAAGATATCTTTTGGGAATTCTATTTTTAATCGGTGTGGATGTATTCATGTTATTCCCTCCAAAAATTATTGGAAATATTGTCAGCAACTTGGAAATCAATCCCGATCTGAATACAGTGGGATTCTATCTTTTGGGAATTGTTGGTGTTGCATTTGGAATGTTTCTATGCAGATTTCTGTGGAGAATATTCATCATAGGTGCGGCAAACAAATTTCACTATGTCACAAAAAAAGAACTGTTCAACCATCTTCTCTCGCTCTCATCAAAATATTATGATCAGACAAAAACCGGAGATCTGATGGCTAAATTCACAAACGATGTCAATGCGATAAGAGGGGCAATGGGGCCCGCAGTTGTAATGAGCGTAGACGCAGTTTTTCTGACAGCACTGACGATAATTTCAATGGGAATATTCGTAAACTGGGATTTAACCCTCATAGGGATAATTCCTCTCCCGATAATCACGGCAATCACCCTTTATTTTGGAATAACGATTCACAAAAGATTCAGAAAAGTTCAGGATTCATTCGGAGAATTGACGAACTCAACGGAGGAATCTATTTCAGGTATAAGATTGATAAAGAGTTACGGCATAGAAGATATACGATATAAAATTCTGGAAAAAAAATCAAATGATTACGTTTCAAAATACATGAGTTTGATAAAAATATTTGGAATGCTGTTTCCCCTGATAATGACGATAGCAACCTCCACAACAGTAATATCAACTTACTTCGGCGGCAGTCAGGTAATCCTCAATAAAATAAGTCTTGGAGACTACATAACCTACACCGGATATCTGGGAATGATCGTCTGGCCAATGATTGAACTGGGGTGGGTTGTGAATATCATACAGAGGGGAAGAGCTTCTTATAACAGAATCATGGATGTTTTGAATTCCAAAAGTGAAATCAAAACACATGATAAAAGTAAAATCTCAAAACTGGAAGGAAATATAAAATTTGACAACTTGTCTTACAGTTATCCTGGATCCAGAGAAGCGGTGCTGAAAAACATAAATTTCGAAATTGAAGGTGGTTCAAAGGTCGCCTTTGTAGGGACTACCGGCTCGGGAAAATCCACATTAGGTAAGTTGATATCCAGAATGTATGCAGTTGAAGATCAAAAAATTTATATCGACAACACGGATGTCAACAGTATCGATCCCGAAATAATAAGAAATAACGTCTCATTCGTGCCTCAGGAAACATTCTTGTTTTCCGAAACGATAAAAAACAATATTAAATTCGGAAAAATGGAAGCCACTTTTGAAAATGTCGTTAAGTATGCCAGGGTATCATCCATCGATGAAGATATTCAGAGTTTCCCGGGAAAATACGATTCTCTCGTTGGAGAGAAGGGTGTTACACTCTCGGGAGGACAAAAACAGAGAATAGCGATCGCAAGAGCACTTATAATGGAAACACCGATAATCATTCTGGATGATTGTCTTTCAGCCGTTGATACTGAAACCGAAGCTAAAATACTTTCAAGTTTGAAAGACAGCAACTCCAGAAAAACTGTGATAATCATTTCTCACAGACTGAAGGCTGTCATGGATGCAGATATCATTTTTGTACTGGATAACGGTGAAATAATTGAGAGAGGAACTCACAATCAACTGATCAGTAATAACAAGCTCTACAAAAAGATATATGAAAGACAGATGCTGGAAGAAAAACTGGAGGAAGAAGAATCATGAGTAACAATTCAAATATATATGGAGAAGTCGAAGAAAAAGTAAAAGTCGAAGACTGGGGTATTATTTTCAGATTATGGAAGTTTGTAAAACCATATTTAGGGTTGTTCATAATTTCAATAATTTTAATATTGATTTCCGCTGGCCTGGATTTATTACCTCCTTTTTTGACGAAGGTGGCAATAGACAACTACATATCAAACGATACAAAATACGATGCCGTTATTGAAGATAATAAGCTCATATCTTATGAAATAAATTCCGACGGAAAATATTATTTCACGCACGATGAAGATGGAGCGTTTTTCATAACCGACGGAACCACGAAAATTCCTCTGACGAAAAGTGAAGAAGAGGAATTACAGAGTAAGGACCTTTCAGGTATTACGACCATAACATTTTATCTCATTCTGACTTTAATAGGTATATTTTTTATCAATTACGGTCAGGTGATACTCACAAGCTTTATGGGTTTAAAAATCACACACGATTTGAGAATGTTTCTGTTTAAAAAACTGTTGAAAAAACGAATGAGATTTTTTGACACCAATCCGAGCGGAAGACTTTCAACTAGAGTTGCAAATGACACACAAAATATTACGGAATTTTTCACCAACGTAATTACATCGATCATTAAAGACGTCGTATTGCTGGCGGGAATAATAGTCATAATGTTGTATCTGTCTATAGAACTGGGAGTAGTATCTCTGTTGATACTCCCCGTTATCGTCGTCGCCATTCTTGTTTTCAGGTATTTCGACAGAATAGCCTATAGAAAGGTGAGGGCCAAGGTAGCCGTTATAAACGCCTTCCTCGCGGAGCATATCTCGGGTATATCCGTCATAAAGTTATTCAATCAGGAAAAGCGAAAGAAGAAAGAATTCGATGAGGTCAATAACGATCATTTGAAAAGTACAATGGAACAGATGAAAGTATTCGCCATCTTCAGACCCCTGATGGATCTGCTCTATTATCTCGCCGTTACGGTCATCCTGTGGTACGGTGCCAAGGGAATAACCTCCTCAACGATAGAGTTCGGTGTTCTTTACGCATTCGTCAGTTATATAGACATGTTTTTCAGACCCTTAAAAGATATAGCTGAAAAATATGATATCGTGCAGAATGCACTGGCGTCTTCGGAAAAAGTATTCAAACTCATAGATGAAGATGAAGAAAATTACAACGAAGAGAAGGATGATTCGAAGGACAGAAAGGGCAGTGTTGAATTTAAAAATGTCTGGCTGGCCTACGATAATAAAAATTTTATACTGAAAGATATTTCCTTCAAAGTTTCTCCAAAGGAAAAGATCGCGATTGTCGGAGAAACGGGTGCCGGTAAAACTTCTATAATAAGTATCCTGAACGGATTGTATAAAATTCAGAAAGGTGATGTTATTGTAGATGGAAAATCGATTTACGATTATAATTTAAAACAGCTGAGAAAATCGATTGGCATCGTTATACAGGATGTTTTCTTATTTTCAGGAAATATAATTGATAATATAAGACTTTTTGATAAATCGATCTCCAGGGAAGAAGTGGTGCAGGCTGCGAAATACGTTTATGCGGATTATTTTATCGAAAGATTATCCGATGGTTATGACACTGAAATAATTGAGGGCGCAGCCACATTATCTGCCGGCGAAAGGCAATTGATCGCTCTGGCAAGGGCGGTATTATTCAATACAAAAATTTTGGTCCTGGACGAAGCAACTTCCAACATTGACTCTCAGACCGAATATTATATTCAAAAAGCCCTGGAAAGAATCTCTCAGACCAAAACAGTTATAACGATCGCACACAGGCTTTCAACTATCAAGAGTTCGAACAGAATACTCGTAATGCACAAGGGAAAGCTTGTTGAAGAAGGAAATCATCTGGAATTACTGGAGAAAAAAGGTATATACGCGGATCTTTATAAATTGCAATACGAAAATGAAGTGTGAAAAGCCGGAGATCCGGCTTTTCTTTTCCTATTTCAAAGAATTCAAAGCATCAATTAATTCATCTATCAAAGAAGGATTAATCGTTACTCCCTTTTTAGTGGGTTTGTATTCTCCTGACTCATCTTCATAATAAGTTCTGATATCGACGAACTCTCTTTTTTTGTATTCTCGTTTTTCGACTCTGATAATCTCTGTTGGACTTTTCTTTAAATCCGGCATAAAAACCCTCCTAATATTTTATAAAATTTCAGTTATGTATTTTACAAATTTTTTTATATTCATTTTCGTCTTTTCGTCAGGCCTGATATTCCCTTCATCACCTGAATAACTTATAATACCATAAGATGGGAGTTGTCCCTGAAGAATATCCATTGGAAGACTTATGGGAATCATCCCCATATGAAATCCATAAATATTTATGCTGTTGAGGCATAAATGTCCTCCACCTTCACAGGTACCGGCCGTGGTAAAGGGAACGATATATTTACCCTTGAGTCTGGCTTCGGGCCAGAAATCACCCGTTGAATCCATGAATGCTTTCATCTCGGAAGAAATATTTCCAAAATAAGTGGGAGAACCAAAAAATATTATATCCGAATCCAGTAAAAAATCCGGTTTCGCAATTTTAATACTTTTTATCTCGGAATAAAATTCCTTTACAGTGTCATATTTTGTATAAAAATTGTCAAGATCATCATCTTCAACCCTGAAAATAGATGCTTTTATATCATAGAAAGTCAGAGAATCGTATAACTCTTTTGCCAATAAATATGTATTACCGGATACGCTGTGAAAAATTACAGATGCTTTTATATAAACCACTCCCCAATCCACGATATTATATATTATAATCAAATAAAATACATTATCAAGCGGCAACATTTTTGATTATAATAATGCTATATATTTTGAAATAGAAAAGATTTTATGATATAATCATACAGCAATTTATTAAGTGATTAATGGAGGTTTTTCATTTGAGTGTAAAGGTAAGTTCAATCGTTGAAGGTAAGGTAACATCAATTAAGAAATTTGGAGCTTTCGTAACACTGGATGGTGGTGAAGAAGGGTTCGTTCATATTTCTAAGGTATCGAAGGACTATGTTAAAAATATTGATGATTATCTTAAAGTTGGTCAAACAGTGAAGGCAAAGGTTATGGGAACATCTAAAGATGGAAAATTAGAGTTATCGATCAGAGCGGTTGACACAGATCAAAAAGATGATTCGCCTAAGGATCAGGACTTCGAAAAAAAATTAGCTAAATTCATGAAAGAGAGCGCTCAAAATAATTCTGCAGTAAGACAAAGATTAGACAAAAAGCGGGGGATTAAAAAGAATAAAAGAAGATAAAAAATATATTTCGAAAGGGCCTGTGGCCCTTTTTTTTAGGAGGATTTTATGAAAAAGTTTATGCTAATGGTTCTGTTTGTTGCACTCACGTTTACTGTTTTTGCAATTGATCAAGGCAAAAACTATGATGAAACCACCATAATTCAAAAAGATGTGGCCTTTGAAAATCTTGGTCAGGAAATCGTTGGAACTCTCGTTCTCCCTGAGGAAAATCCTGAAAAGGTCTTTCCTGTGGTCTTATTGTTTCATGGATTCACAGGGCAGAGACATGAAATGAATATAACGGATACCGAAGTCGGAATGCTCGAGTACACTGCCGTTATGTTGGCAGAGAATGGATTCGCCAGTCTCAGAATTGATTTCAGAGGATCTGGAGAAAGTGAAGGAATTTGGGAAGATACAACTTTTGACGGACAGATCTCCGATGCTTTCGCTGCAGTTGAGTTTGTAAAATCCGTTCCGGAACTGGACTCAGAAAAAATTGCTGCTCTTGGTCTGAGCCAGGGTGGCTTAGTCACCGCTTCTTTAGCAGGAAGATCCGATGATATAAAAGTTGCAATTCTCTGGTCGGCAGTTTCAAATCCTCCTTACACTTATTCGAATATATTCACGAATACGGACGTTTTCACTGCAAAAAACAGTGAAGAAGAAATCATAGAAGTAACTTTACCGTGGGGAGCAACCACAGCACTCAAAAAACCATTTTTTGAAAATTTATTCATGGTCGACCCTGTTGCGGGAATCTCAAATTACAAAGGATATTTACAGGTTGTCGTTGGTTTAAACGATACGACCGTTTATCCTCAGCCTGAATGTGGCCAGATATTCCTGAGATACCACGAGGGACCGGAAGAAATTTATATACTGGATTGTGATCATATGCTGGATGTCTTTTACGATCTGGATGATCTCACCACAGCAATCGATGCCGCAGTATCAATTTTAAACAAAGCATTCTGATCAAATAAAGAATGACGGGGAGTCTTCGGACTCCCTTTTTATTTATACCACGTTCCAGACAAATGGATCCGTTTTGTTCGATGATAATTCCAATATATCTCCCCTATTCAACATACCGACTCCCTCTGGTGTTCCGGTGAATATTAAATCGCCTTCCTCGGGCTTCCAGTAAAGGGAGATCTCAGAAATTATCCGTTCAAGACTGAAGATCATATTCGAAAATATTCCGATCTGCCTGATATCGCTGTTTATTTTAAAAACGAACTCTAAATCGTTCAAATAATCCGGGGACTTCATCGAATAGAACTTCCCGATTGGGGCACTTTTATCGAAGGCTTTACTCTTTTCCCACGGATGACCTTTTTTTATACACTCCCTTTGAATATCTCTCAGTGTTAAATCCAGTCCAAAAGTGAATTCATTTATCGATTCCAGAGGTGTTTTTTTAATTTCACCAAATTTCAAAACCAATTCGGCCTCGTAACTGAATTCTTTTGAGACATCCGGATAAACGATGTTGTGAGAAAAATTTATAGAATTTTTCTGCTTCAAAAATATCAGCGGCTTCGAAGGAATTTCATTGTTCATCTCTTTTATATGTGAATAATAGTTCCTGCCCACACAAAAAATCCTGTTTATTTTATCACTCATCTGTTTTTATCTCTGATCATTATAATGGAAATCAGGGCAAAGACAAAGGACACCGATGCCACCACGAACATGGTTTCGAATCCTATCAAATCGACAAATAACCCAAAGAACAGAGGACCTAAAATAGCCGCCAGCATCGAAAAGAAATAATATATCCCTGTAAAGGTCCCGACTTTCTTTTCTTCGGCTTTTTCCACTACCATGGGATATGAATTTATATTGATACACGCCCAGAAAAAACCTCCGAGTGCCATCAGAATGATCATGATAGTGCTGAAATTCAGAGAAAGAAAAACGGTATTATTTCTGACAAAAGCTAAAAACCCGAAGGTGATTATCAAACCGATTATACCTATTTTTATGGTTCTCTTTTTACCGATTTTCGTCGCGATAAATCCGCTGGGAATCGCAAAGATCAGAAAAGATGCTGCAAATGTGCTGAGAATGAGCGAACCGGTGGAGGCTTTGATTTTAAGAAATTCCACGCTGTATCTGCTGAAGGTTGCTTCTATTCCATTGTATCCAACAAACCAGAAGAAAATCGCGAAAAGAATATTTCTGGCGGTCGTATCTTTTTCCTGAAAGATTTCTTTGATCGTATGAAATAATTTTACCTTTTCATGTGTCTCTTCATTCACAACCGTTTCCGGTTCCTTGATGAACTTCACCAAAAGAAATAAGGAAAAAATCATCAAAACCGCAGTGGATATAAACGGTAAAATTTTATTTATATCGAATAAAATCGCTCCGACCGATAAAACTAAAACTGAGGCCAGCCCACCCATGAAATTTATGATTCCGTTCGCTTTACTTCTCTGATCTTTGGGTGTTATATCGGGCATAAGAGCTATCGTTGGCGCTCTGAATACGGCCATCGCAAGATTCAAAGTGATGAGTATTATCATAAGAGACAAAAAGGATGAATAATTGGGTAACAGCGTGAACAGAAATGCGGAAATCGGAATTCCAAAAATCAAAAATGGCATTCTTCTTCCAAATCTTGTTTTTGTCCTGTCACTGAGATTTCCAAACAGAGGAATCAAAGTAACCGCCATAATATTATCGATAGTCATGACCGCATTTATCCAGAACTGACTTCCAATGTAGTCGCTTAGAAAAAGCGGAACATAAAAGTTGTACAAAGGCCAGACGAGACTTATGGCAAAAAAACCGAAGCCCAATACGAAAGTTTTCCTGTAATTCAATTTATCTGTCATTTTTCCTCCCCGATTCCCTTTTGTTCAGCAGAGCTTCTGCGACAAATAAGTCCTCTTTGTGAGTTATTTTTAAATTATTGTATGAAATTTTGTACAGATTCATTTTAAATCCATTTTTCAAATAGATTTGTGTGTCATCTGTATTATTATATATTTCATTTGTTACCTCTCTTTTATGGGCTTCAAATATTTCTTTATATATGAATGCCTGAGGGGTTTCGGCATTTAAAAAAAGATTCCTGTCGGGAACGTTTATTATACGATCACAATTGACCTCATAAATGGTGTTCCTGATATTTGAAACGACTACCGCTCCCTCCCCCGTTTTCACAAAATTTAAAAGACATGAAGCATCTTCACTCTTGAACAACGGTCTGGCAGCATCATGTATTATCACTTTATTTATTTCATACTTTTCCAGATACTTCAGGCCCCTGAAAACCGATTCCTGTCTCGTGCCTCCACCCGCAGCCACTTCAATCCCGGAATTAAAATCATATTTCTTTACAATATTTTTTGACATTTCAATCATTTCTGGATTCACCATCAGCAACAACAATTTTATCTGAGGAATGTCAAAAATCATCAGGGATCTTATAAAAAGTTCTATTTCATTTATTTTTTCAAACTGCTTTGGAACTTCAGATTCAAACCTTTTTCCTGTACCTGCCGCTACTATTATAGCCGCATCTGTCATTGTAATTTATGAACGAACAAGCCGCTTCTCAATTTTGGTTCAAACCAGGTGGATTTTGGAGGCATCGTTTTACCGGAATCGGCGACGTCCATCAATTCATAAATTGAAGTTGGGAAAAGAGAGAAAGCAACTCTGTATTTTCCCGAATCTACGAGTTTTTCCAATTCTTTCGTACCCTTTATGCCTCCGACAAAATCAATTCTTTCGTCTTTTCGCGGATCTCTTATTCCTAAAATCGGATTCAAAAGGTTATTCTGCAGAATGGACACATCGAGAGACAATATAGGATCTTTCGAATTGTAGGTACCCTTTTTCGGAATCAGAAGGTACCATTGATCATTCATATACATGCCAAAATGATGTTTCTTATCCGGTTTACCGTTAAAATCTTCTTTGTAGATTTCAAACAGTTCTCCGACTTTCTGCAAAAATTTATCGGTTGAATGGCTGTTCAGATCTTTAATTATTCTGTTGTAATCCATAATATTGAGTTGTGCCGAAGGAAAGATAACGGATAAAAAATAATTGTATTCTTTTTCGGGATCGTAATCGGAATCCCCACCCATTATTTTGGCCACTCTTGAAGCTGCCGCAGCTCTGTGATGACCGTCGGCAATGTATAAATATGGAATTTTTTCAAATTCACATTTTATCTGTTCAATAACATTTGTGTCATCTATCCTGTAAATCGTGTGTGTCACTTCATTTTCATCTTTGAAGTCATAGAGGGGACACTTATTATTCACCAGTTCATCAAAAAAATTCTCTTTACCCTTTTCGCCGGGATAAGTAAGAAAAACGGGCCCCGTATTCGCTTTCAAAGACAGGATATGATTAGTTCTATCGTCCTCTTTCTCCTGTCTCGTTAATTCGTGTTTTTTTATTATATTCTGATCGTATTCTTTTACACTGACACACGCAACCAACCCTGTCTGGGTAAAATTACCCATCTTCTGCCTGTAAATATAAAAAACCGGATCTTTCTCTTCCAGTAAATATTCTCCGGATACCAATTTTTCAAGATTCTCTTTTGCCTTTTGATACACGTTTTCGTTTTCATCTTTCATATCCACTTCGGCTCTTATCACGTGCATAAAACTGATGGGGTTCTTTGCATAGAGTTCAGCTTCTTTTCTGCTGACAACATCGTATGGGGGACAAGAAATTTCTTCAACGAATTCCTTTTTTGGATGAAGAATTTTAAATGGTTTTATAATGGCCACAACACTTACCTCCTTATTATTTCTAAGGACAATATTACCATAATTTTAAAAATTATCATCTCTATTTATTATTGTTTAGAACTCCCCATGGATAATTATTTCAAAAAACCTTTGTTATAAATATCATTATTTGAGTAGACCATCCAGGGTTAATTTTAATAATTATTCCAAAAAAATCCTATCTCATATTCAAATTTTTCGATGGAACTCACAAAAAATCCTTCGTTGAGAAATTCAATTCTCCTCTTTTATAAACCGGCCAGCATTTCCCTCACTATCTTATTAACCATTTTTCCGTCGGCTCTTCCTTTAGTTTTTGAAATCAGTGCCTTCATAACAACTCCAAGATCCGATGGGCCCTTGGCCCCCGTTTCCTGAATAGTTTCAAGGGCGATCTTCGAGATTTCTTCATTTGAAAGCGATTTAGGCAGATAACTTTTAATTATCTCAAGTTCATTTTTCTCATGTTCCACCAGTTCATCTCTATCCAGTTTTTCATAGGCCAAAATAGCTTCTTCTCTCTTCTTTGCCTCTCTTGAAGCGAGATCTATAATTATCTCGTCCGTAATTTCTTCATTCTTCGCTTTTGAAGAAGATGTCTTGAAATTCTTTACAGCCGCAATGATTGACCTGATAGCGTTGATTTTATCCTTATCCTTAAGTTTCATATATTTCTTCAGATCTTCGTTTAAATTCATATATAAACTCATATGTTCTCCTCGTTTGACTTTCTGACCATTGGAAATGGAATAACATCCCTTATAGACGGGGAATCTGTCAGCAGCATGACTATTCTGTCCCATCCTAATCCCAGTCCACCTGTCGGTGGCATGCCGTATTCCAGAGCACTGATAAAATCCAGATCCATCATTTGAGCTTCTTCGTCACCTTCTTCTCTGAGTTTAGCCTGGTGTTCGAATCTTTTGAATTGTTCCACGGGATCGTTCAGCTCACTGAACGCATTCGCTATTTCCATTCCGTTGATTACGAGCTCAAATCTCTCCGTCACATTTTCCTTCTCTCTGTGTTTTTTCGCAAGGGGAGAGATGATCGTTGGATGTTCCATGATGAAAGTCGGATTTACCACGGAATCCTCAACTAAGTCCCAGAGTTTATCGATCAAATGCCCTCTTTCCTTTATTTCGGGAATACTTTCGTGTTCTTCCAGAATGGAAAGCAATTTCTCATCCGAATCATTTATAATATCTGCGCCGAGTTTTTCCTTTATATAATCCGCCATAACCACTCTTTTCCATGGGCGGGTAAAATCTATTTTCTTTCCACCGTATTCGATTACTTCCTTTCCGGCCACTTTCCTCACAACCGTGTTGACCAGCTCTTCGACGAGATCCATGATATCAAAGTAATCGGCATACGCCTGATAGAGTTCCATCATAGTGAATTCGGGATGATGTTTATATGAAATTCCTTCGTTTCTGAAATTCTTTCCTATTTCATAAACTTTATCAAAACCTCCGACGAGATATCTTTTCAAATACAATTCAAGAGAAATTCTCATGAACATCTCCGCATCAAACGCGTTCATTTTCGTCTCGAATGGTCTTGCGGTGGCTCCACCTGTCAAATAATGCAAAACAGGGGTTTCCACTTCTATAAAACCTTTTTTATTCAATTCTTCTCTGACGGTTTTTAATATTTCAAATCTGATTTTGAATCTGTTGAGTGCATCGTCGTTCGATAACATCTCCACATATCTCTGTCTGTAAATAATCTCTTTATCCTTCAAACCGTGCCATTTTTCTGGAAGTGTCTGAAGCGTCTTCGAAAGCAACTTAAACTCTTCCACGAAAACCGACAGTTCTCCAGTGTGTGTTTTGAAGGGAAATCCCTTGATTCCGATAAAATCTCCCAGATTGATATATTTCTTAAAAAAGGAAAAATCTTTTTCTCCAACCTTATCCTGTCTTATATAGGCCTGAATCCTGCCATCGACATCTTTAATTACAAAAAAGGAGGTTTTCCCCTGTTTTCTTATCGCCATAACCCTTCCGGCAGTGGAAACTTTCTCATCTTCAAGAACCTGACCCTTTTCCAAATACGAAAATTTCTCTTTGATCTCACCGGTGGTTTCTGTCTTTTCAAATTTATACGGATAAGGATTTACTCCCTGCTCTCTCAGTTCATTTACCTCTTTGATTCTCTGTTCCCTTATTTCATCACTCATTATAATTCCTCCGATTAACTGACACCTATTATTTTATATTTTTTTATTCCGGATGGGGTTTTTATTTTTATAATCTCATTCAGTTTTCTGCTCAAAACCGCCGCGCCCACCGGCGAATCAACACTTATTTTGTTTTCAAAAATATTCGCCTCCTGAGGATTAACAAGGGTGAGTTTCAGTTCTTTTTTCTCTGATTCATCGAATAACATGAGTTTCGAACCTAGCTTTACAGTTTCTCCATCACTTTCATCCTGAATGACCTGAGCTTTGTTCAAAATGTTTTCCAGTTGCTGAATTCTGCTGTTAATTCTTCCCTGTTCATTTTTCGCTTCATCGTATTCGGAATTCTCGCTCAAATCACCTAATTCCCTAGCCTCTTTAATTCTCTGTGCAATATCGTACATCAACTTTTTTCTATTTTCTTCAAGTTCTTTTTTTAGTTTTAAATAACCTTCTTTAGTCAGTAAAATTGATTCTTCCTTAGCCATAAACAACCTCCATCATCGGTTTTTTAATTCAATTTTCAACTCATTTATTATATCCATAAAATGGTCCAAATCTCTGAACTCTTTGTAAACTGATGCAAAACGCACATATGCGATTTGATCAAGATTTTTCAACTTGTCAACGGTTATCTCTCCAATTTTTGCAGCTTCTATCTCGTGTTTTCCGGATTTGAGAATCTGATTTTCAATTTCAGAAACTATTTTGTCGATTTCTTCCAGAGAAAACGGCCTTTTTTCAAAAGCTTTTAAAATTCCGTCTCTCAATTTTGTTCTGTTAAAACGCTCTTTTCTTCCATCTTTTTTTACAACAAAAAACGGCATTCTTTCGTATCTTTCGTATGTGGTGAATCTTCCTCCACAGGATTCACATTCCCTTCTTCTTCTTATAACTTTGCCGTCTTCAACGGGTCTTGAATCTAAAACCTTTGTTTGAAATCCATTACAGTACGGGCAAATCATCATTATCCCCCCAATTCTTCAGCAATCTTGAATATTTTTCTGAACTTATTGTAAATTGAAGATTTACTTATCGGAGGATCATACAACTCACCTAATTCTTTCAAACTCATTTCTTCGTTATTCAATCTAAGTTCAACCAATTGCTTTAAGTCATCACTTAAAAGATCAAATCCCCCATTTTTTTTAATATAATTGATGGCTTGTACCTGTTTAACTATCGCCTGAGCGGATTTATTCGCGTTGGCGGACAAAAAATTTAAAGTCCTCGTAACGTTACCCCTTATTTTTTTCATTTCAATCGTTTGTGACAGAGCCATGAAATGCTTCATAGACCCGATTATGGACAAAAACTCCTTTATATCCGATGAAGATTTAATGTATACTTTGTATTTCTTTCCCAATCTTATCAATTTCGCTTCTATGTTGAAGGTCTCGGACAGACTATACAATAAATCCTCAATGAATTCATGATCGGTGTCGAGTGTAATCTCAAGATGATATTCCTTTTTTGGATCCACCAGAGATCCTCCGGATATGAACAACCCGCGTAAAAAATCACCAAAATATACGGGGTCGTGCTTTAAAAAGTCCGGCAAATTATCATTTCGGATCAAAAAATCGTGCTTTATAAAAAAATTTTCAATCTTCGCATAATCGAAGATGATTTCTCCACCTTTGTTACGATTCAATTTTATTATTTCTATGACCTGAGTTTCGAATATTTTTAAATTCAAATATTTCGTTACTTTATAAAGCCTCTTCAGCGCCGAAATAGAACTCAGATATATCACGAGATACACTCCGTTATCTCTTATTCTCAACGTTCCCTTGGATTTTATGAATCCCATCAATTCGGAGATCGCTTCGTATTTGTCGGTGATCTCCAGACTGCACAATTCTTCTTTGATTTTTTCTGCAAAACTCATACTGTTTCACCGGTTACCCCGAGAATCTGCATCATTTTTTGTATCTCTTTACTCGAATGCCTGATCACGGTTTTTCGCACTCTGTCCATTATATCAACGGTGGACATTCCGTTCAGAATTTCCACTCTTGTATCATTTTTCAGATCGTTTTCAACAACTTTCGCGCCCTGCTCCTTGTACCTTTCAATAATTCTATCATCCACATTGTCGAGACAGGAATAAAATATTTTATCAAATGGAACTTCAGTGTACTTTTCGACTAAACCGACATGTTGTGATAGAGAAAAATTATCGGTTTCACCCGGCTGTGTCATTAAATTGCATATGAATACCTTCTGAGCTCCGGACCTCTTATATACTTCCTTCAGATCACCGATAAGAAAATTGGGAATTATGCTGGTGTATACGCTGCCTGGACCAACAATAATTATATCCGCAACCTCTATGCAATCGATCGCTTCCGTCAGTGCGTTAACTTTTCTATCTAAAAATATTTCCTCTATTTTTCCTCCAACTCTGGATATGTTGATTTCCCCCCAGACCAGTGATCCATCCTTCAATCTGGCAACTAAATTGATCAACTCCTCGGTCGCCGGGAGAACCCTTCCCTTTATTTTCAAAAGGTTTGAAGCCTCATAAATCGCTTCCGGAAAACTCCCTGTCAACTCTTTCAATCCCGCTATTATAAGATTCCCCAAGGAATGATTTTTCAGCTCATCACATTCGAATCTGTATTTGAACAATTTCGTCAGAAGATCTTCATTATCCGCCAATGCTATTAAATTGCTTCTAAGATCTCCGGGAGGCGGTATGTTCAATCCTTCCCTCAAAAGTCCGGAGCTTCCTCCGTTATCCGTCACAGTAACGATCAAATTTAAATCGACCGCATAATTTTTTATCACTCTTGAGATCGTCGATAAACCCGTTCCACCACCTATCAGTAAAACCTTTTTCATAATTCAACACCCAGTTCTCTATGTGAGAGCGAAAGGGCCCTTTTATCCGATTTCAGATCCCTGTACAGCAATTCAGAAATAAAAACCGATCTGTGTTTGCCCCCGGTACACCCGATTGCAATTTTGAGCTGATTCCTTCCGGTTTTTTCATAACCTTCTATCGTATTTTTAACAACATTATACAGATTGCTATAAAAATCATCAAAACCGGAATATTCTTTTATATATTCCTGAATTTCTCTTTCTTTGCCTGTTTTTTCGGTCAAGTCGCTCCTGTAATACGGATTGGGTAAAAATCTCACATCGAAGACCATATTCGAATCATTGGGTATACCATTGACAAAGCCAAAACTCTGAATTTTTACCCTTATCGGAGGCAGGTTGTCCCTGTTTGATGACACCACCGATAAAACCCTGTGGCCCAGCTCTTTCGTATCCATTCCGGAGGAATTCACCACAAAATCGGCAATGGATTTTATACCCGAAAGTTTTTCTCTCTCTATTCTTATCGCGTCCAGAAGATTATGATATTGGTTAAGAGGATGAGAACGCCTTGACTTTTGATATCTGTATAAAATCTCATCGTCATCGGCTTCAAAGAAAATTATTTTGAATTTGATATTCATGTTTTCAATTTCTTTTTTCTGTTCATCTATGATCTTTTCGATGTTGCCGTTTGAAAATTTTACCAGTGTTCTTATATCTATAACGACGGCCAACTCATCTATTTTATTATCTTTCAAAATAGTAACAAGGTCTTTCAATATGATAGGCGGAACGTTATCTATGCAAAAAAACCCGAAGTCTTCCAAAAATTTTAATGCGGTTGTTTTTCCACTTCCAGATAATCCGGTAATGATTACCAGTGTTTTATCCTCCACTAAAACACCTTCTTAATAATTTTTATTTTTTCTTCCGATACATCAACATAATATATATTATAATTCAAATTATTTTTAAAGTAATTATCCACATTTCTCTTAAAAGAAGAGGTATCACCCGAAACGTAAAAATTAACGATAGATTTATCTTTCGATAATTCTCTCCTGTCTATATTTATCCTCTTGGAAATATATTTTGCGGGGTCTATTATCTTCGTCGTGGAATCCAGATATTTTTTTATACTGCTATACAAAAAGGGATAATGAGTACATCCCAGTATTAAGAAATCCACGTCGATTTTTTTAATTCTTTTAAGATAAAATCTTACGATGGTATCGACGACAGTTCCACTCCAATTTCCCTCCTCAACAAGCGGTACGAAAAGAGGACATGCCTTCTGAACAATGAATTTCGCGTCACACTTCGAAACAATTTTTTTTAAATACAATGATTTTTTCACCGTCTGCTCGGTTCCGATTATTCCTATACTCGAATCTTTATTTATATCGTCGACAAAATAGTTTATCACCGAATCTATTATTCCAATATACTGTATCCCTAAAAATTCCAGTATACTGTCATCTATAACTGAATCTGAAGTATTACATGCGGAAACGACCAGATCGGGTTCCAACTTTTTTATAAAATCAAAAATCTGAAACAACTGTTTCTTCAAAATCTCCGTACTTTTAGACCCGTACGGCACCCTTCCGGTATCACCAAAATAGGAAAATTCGATGCCTTCGGGATATTCATCGTACAATTCTTTTAAAACCGTTAATCCACCTATACCAGAATCAAAAAGCGAAAATTTCATTTATTTCTCTTCTTCACCGGTTTTTTTATACATCTCATCGACCACTTTTTGATATTTGTTTTTCAATCTCGTTAATTCCTTTTTTGAAATAACCATTTCGCTGGCGAAATTAACCAGAAGGAAAACTATCGTTTTCTCGAATCCAACCTTGGATATTCCTTCGCTGATATCATCGAACTTATTCTGTATGAGGCCAAAAACTTCTTCCACTTTGTCATCAGGATCGTTAGATAAAAAACTGTATTCCTTATCCCCCAGTTTAAGAGTGACGGTTCTTTTCATGTGAAAAACTCCTCTTATTTATTTTCATTACTCATTTTACTTCTTATTCTTTCAATCAATGACTCTATAGTTTTATTACTTGATTCGATTTTTATTTTCATTTCATTGTTCGAATCTTTCAGTTCCTTGTTACTTTTTTCCAGTTCATCCACTCTGCTCCACAGTTTATTCACTTCTTGTTCTTTTTTCTTATAATCCTGTATCATTTTATCAATGAGTAACTCAAGCTCCTGGATCGTATCCATAAACATAACCCCCGATTTTTTAAATATACACCGGCATTCTGCCGGTGTAATAATATAATATAATTATATATGATTCTTTGCAATTTCAACAAGTTCAATAAAACTTTCTTTTAAACTCGCTCCGCCTATCAATCCTCCGTCTATATTTTTCTGACAGATGAGGGATTCAAAGTTTTCAGGCTTTATACTGCCACCATAAAGAATTTTTAAGCTCTCTGCAGTATCTTCACCGAACATTTCCGCGATCACCTTTCTGCAGTAATCCATGGTTTCCTCGGCCTGTTCGGGTGTGGCCACAACTCCCGTTCCGATTGCCCACACGGGTTCATAAGCCAAAACTATATTCTTCATTTGCTCTGCGGTAATATCTTTAAGACCCTGCTTCAACTGCTTTTCCAAAATTTCATTCGTGGATCCGGCTTTTCTGTCTTCCAACAGCTCACCAATGCAGAACATAGCTTTCAAATCTTTATCCAAGACTGCTTTAACTTTCGTATTCAGAAATTCATCGGTTTCACCGAAAACATGTCTTCTTTCGGAATGTCCGACGAGAACATATTGCAAACCTAAATCCTTCGCCATCGGTATAGCATTTTCACCTGTGAAGGCACCCGAATCTTTCGGATAAATATTTTGAATTCCAACCTCAATATTCGAATCTTTGAGAATTTCGGAAACTCCATCCAGCGATAAAGCCGAAGGGAAAACTACTATTTCTATATCTTTTTCATTTCCAACAGCTCCGTTCAGCATATTGGCAAATTGCTTACTCTCAGACGGAGTCTTATTCATTTTCCAGTTACCGGCAACTACTATCCCCCTATTTTTTTTTTCGGGTAATTCGGATATGCTCTCTATTCCGGGTAAGTTTTTGCCTTCCAGCATTTCCAGAGATGCGCCGCCACCCGTTGAAACATGGCTGACTTTATCTTCCAGTCCGAATTTCTTTATCGCAGCAGCGCTGTCTCCGCCACCTACGATCGTAGTTGCATTTTTCAATCCTGCCAGACATTTCGCGATTTCGGAAGTACCCTTTGAGAAATCTTCAACTTCGAAAACCCCCATCGGGCCATTCCAGACTACCGTTTTGGCATCGTCTAATTTTTTCTCAAAAAGTTTTATCGTCTCTGGTCCTATATCGAGTCCCATCCACCCTTCAGGAACTCCATCGTCTATATTAACCACTTTCGATTCAGTTCCCTGCTTGATCTCTTTGGCTATCACAGTATCGACAGGTAACACAAAGTCAACATTCTTTTCTTTGGCATCATTCAGTATTTCTTTGGCGAGTTCGATCTTTTCGTCTTCAACCAGAGAATTCCCAACGTTCTTTCCGATTGCCTTCAGGAATGTGAACATCATCGCACCACCGATGAGTATTTTATCTGCTTTTCCAAGCAGATTCGTTATTACGCCGATCTTATCCGAAACTTTCGCGCCACCCAGAATAACAACATAAGGATGATCGGGATTTTCCACGGCTTTTCCAAGCATTTTTATCTCTTTTTCCATCAAAAAGCCAGCAGCACTTTTCAGATAATCCGCTACGCCGACATTCGAAGCGTGTGCCCTGTGTGCCGTACCGAAGGCATCGTTCACATGAATATCCGCCAGTTCGGCCAGTTTTTTCGCGAACTCTTTATCGTTTTTCTTCTCTTCTTTATAGTATCTCACGTTCTGTAAAAGCAGTATGTCACCATTTTTCATCTGTGAAACCTTGTCTTCCACTTCCTTACCTATGCAGTCATCTGCAAAAAGTACTTTTCTTCCTATCAGTTTTTCCAGGACCTTTGAAACAGGATAAAGAGAAAATTCGGGTTTTTTCTCACCCTTCGGTCTTCCAAGATGAGAAACCAGAATGGCCTTTCCTCCATTATCAATAACATATTTTATCGTTGGTAATGCTGCAACTATTCTCGTATCATCTGACACTTCGCCTGTTTCTTTATTAATCGGAACGTTGAAATCTACTCTGATTAAAACTCTTTTTCCGTTAAAATCACAATCATTAACCGTTAGTTTTGACATCTCTTTACCTCCAACATTAAAAAGAGGCCCTATTAAAGGCCTCTCAAAAAATTTTATTTTTAAAGATTAACCCATTTTTCGACTAAATCAACAACCCTGCAACTGTAGCCGTATTCATTGTCATACCAAGAGAACACTTTAACTAAGTTACCCTTAACGTATGTGATGGATGAATCGAATGTTGCACTGACCTTTGTACCAACTATATCTGAGCTTACCAAAGGTTCTTCCGTGTAATCTACGTAATCCTTTAAATAAGTATCACAAGCTTCTTTCATAGCTGCATTGACTTCTTCTTTTGTGGTGTCTTTACTTACTTCAACAGTTAAATCTGTTATTGAGCCATCCGGAACAGGAACTCTGATAGCGGCACCATCCAATTTGCCTGCTAATTCAGGAATAACGATTCCAACTGCTTTTGCAGCACCCGTTGTTGTGGGGATAGTGTTAACTGCAGCGGCTCTCGATCTTCTCAAATCCGAGTGAGGCAGATCCAGAATTCTCTGGTCGTTTGTGAAAGCATGAATGGTTGTCAAAAATCCCTTTACAACTCCGAATTTATCGTTTAAGACTTTAATGACCGGTGCTATAGAATTGGTTGTACAGGATGCATTTGAAATAACCGTATCTTCGGCCTTGAGTATATCATCGTTGACTCCCAGAACGATTGTGGCATCAACAGCGCCCTTTGCAGGTGCGGTGATCAATACCTTTTTTGCTCCGGCTTCCAGATGTGGTAAACATTTTTCTTTATTTCTGAATACTCCCGTTGATTCAACAACTACATCAACTTCCAGTTCTTTCCAGGGCAGATTGGCAGGATTCTTTTCAGCATAAACTTTGAGTTCCTTCCCATTAACTATCAAGCTATCTCCCTTTGCTTCAACCGTTCCATCGAATCTTCCGTGAACACTATCATATTTCAATAAATTGCCGAGTGTCTTTGCGTCAGTTAAATCATTGATTGCTACAACTTCCATATCTTCTCTTTTAACCATTTCCCTGAAAACTAATCTTCCGATTCTTCCAAAACCATTAATTGCAATCTTTACCATAATTGCACCTCCTATATTTTCAAAGTAAATTTTCCGGTAAATTCATTCCCTGAGTTAAAGAAGAGGATTCCTCTTCCCTTCTCTTTTCAATATTTTCCAGAATTTCATTAACACCAGCAACCAGCAGGTCGGAAAGAATTTCAATATCTTCGTCCTTAAGATCTTCGTCTATTTCAATTGATTTTATCTTTCTGTCACACGTTGCCGTGATTTTCAAAGCGCCTCCCCCGGCTGTGGTTGAAATTTCTATATTTTTAAACGTCTCTTCCAGTTCTTCCATTTGTTTTTGAGCTTCCTGCGCCTGCTTCAACATTTGATTCAGGTTACCCGGCATTCCCTTACCCTTTTTTGATGATCCGTAACTTCGACCACCGATTCCTCTGAATTTCTTTGCCATTCACATTGCCTCCCAACCATCACTTAGAGATTTTTACATTTTCAGCTCCAAAAAAATCTATTAAATCGTTTACATAGTTCTTCTCAGCTTCCGGCAAATTATCTAACAAATGAAGATCAACATCATCGTTTCCGTTGAATATTATCTCTTTATTATATTTTTTTGCCCTATTTATTATAATATCTTTTACATTTTTTTCAAATGACCTCATCATCTTATTATTACAGTTTAAAAATAATTTGTTTCCTTCCTTTTCCTGCACATCAGAAGAAAGCAAATATGCCCATTCCAGGATATTACCCTCTTCAAAAAGATTCTCCGCCATATCGTTGACAAATTCATTTTTCATATTTGTGTCGGGGATCTTTTCCGGGGATTCGCCGGATATTTTCTCCACTTTTATTTCTTTTATTTTTTCGATTTCTTCTATATTATGATCATGCGGCCAGTTTTTACTGAATTTATATGATTTAAAAAGATTCAAAGTATCGAAAACACTTTTTTTATTTTCCGAAAGTTTTACCTCTTTAAAAATGGACCAGAAATCATTTATCAATTCAGATCCTTCACTTTTAGAAATATAACCCTTCAGCATTTTTTCCTTCAATCTTTCTATCGTTTGATCGAGCAAATTTTCAAAAGAATATCCTTCAAACAGAATGTTTTTTGAAAATTCGAACAATCCGCTTAAATTGTTCGATGAATACAGATTTATATAATTCTCTATTATTTCATCGGGAAGTAATCCCAGTGTATCTTTTACCGATTTAAAATCGACCACGTCCGATACGGTGATAATTCTCTCCAGAATATTAACCGCATCTCTCATTCCGCCATTTGCTGCATATGCTATTCTTTCCAGGGCTTTTTCTTCGAATTCGATTTCTTCACTTGTTAAAATCTTCTTCAGATACGATGAGATTTCGGAAACGGTCAGATTCTTAAAATAATAAATCTGACACCGGGAAAGAATCGTATCCGGTACCTTTTCTATATTGGTCGTTGCAAGAATAAAAACCACGTTTTCGGGAGGTTCTTCCAAAGTTTTCAGCAATGCATTGAAGGCTTCCCTGGTCAGCATATGAAATTCATCGATGATGTAAATCTTATACTTTCCCATTGAAGGTCTGTAAGAAACCCTGTCTCTGATCTTTCTTATTTCGTCTATTCCCCTGAAAGAAGCCGCATCGATTTCTATCACATCGAAGTGAGAAGATCTGTCGATCGATTTACACGAATCACATACACCACAGGGTTTTGGCCCCTCTGAGGTGCAGTTCAAAGCTTTTGCAAGTATTCTGGCACTCGTTGTTTTGCCCGTTCCCCTTGGACCGGAAAAAATATAAGCGTGTGAAGGATTATCTGAATTTATCACTTTGGACAGTATATCTTTTACCTGAACCTGTCCAATTAACTCACTGAAACTTTTGGGACGATACTTTCTATATAAAACTTCAGACATAAATTCACCTTCTCCCAATGAATTATATCAAAAGCCACAAACAATTTCTTAAATAAAAATTGAAATTAGATTGTGAAATTATTAACAATATTATTGCATACGCTCATATATATTTATTGATATGCTTACGCAACCTTTTAGACAGTCTTTCCGCAGTTTTATAGGGTATCTTTTTAAACACAATTCTATCAATGGGCTTCAACTGAGATGCAACGATCATATCCGCATCAATGATCTTCCCCAGCCTCGGATATCCCCCGGTAGTCTGACAATCGGCAAGGAGAATGATGGGTAATCCATCACCCGGCACCTGTATGATGCCCGGCAAAACGGCCGATGAAGAAATATTGGTGACGGATGATTCGAGTCTTTCTCCTTCCAGTCTTATGCCCATTCTGTTGAGTTTTTTTGAAACAGAATATTCGCTATTAAAAAATCTTTTCAGCGAATTGGATTCAAACGCGGAGTATTCAGGTCCTTCAATGATTCTCAAAACATTCCCGGCTTTCAGCAGATCATCGACAGAATCTTTTTTCGCCTTTCTGATCCTCTTATCCCCAACAGATGCACTTTCATAATAAAGATAATCTCCCGCTTTGATCTGTCTTCCTCTGTATCCACCATAATTCGCATTAGTGTAAGTTGAAAAACTTCCGAGAAACTTTGCAATATTCAGCTTCGAATTTATGGATAAATATGTTCTGAAACCCCTGCTCACTTTTCCGAAGGATAAAACATCTCCCTTTTTTACAAATAATGTCTTATACATTTCCACGGGCAAATCATTCACCTTCGGATGCATATTCGCTCCCGTTATTGAAAAGATCGAATCGAAGTTGAACTCTATGGTCGGACCTTCCAGAGTGAATTCAAAAACGGGGTTATCGCAACCCGAATATGAGAGATAATTTGAAATCACGGAAGAGAGAAAATCCACCGAACCTCCCCCGGGTATTCCAAATTCACTGTAACCGGATCTTCCGATCCCCTGAATCGTCGTAAAAAAGCCCGGTTTATGGAAATATATCCACTCCATACTTTTAATACCCCGAAAACCTTTCTCTGTGAATCTGAAATCTGTTTTCATCGCTTAACTGTCTTATCAAATAAAATTCTTTTAGACCTACCGGATAAAATTTGATATAATTCCCGGGCATGATTTTGAAAGGATCATTAGATTCGGGCACGAAAAGATCGACGGGAGTTCTTCCTATTATCTGCCAGCCGCCGGGACTGTCAACTGTGTATATTCCAGTCTGATCGTTGGCAATTCCCACGGAACCTTTCTCAACTCTCAAACGTGGAGTTTTCTTCCTGCCGTAACGAATTCTCTCATCAACATCTGATAAATAAGGAAAACACGGCAGAAACCCTATAAAATATATTTTATAAATTTTCTTATAATGTAAGTAAACCAGTTCATCGGCTCCCAGATTGAGATTTTCCGCCATTTCAGACAGATCCGGAGAAAACTCATGCCCATAGTGTACGGGAATATAATAAATCTCCCTGGAACCTTCGGCCGGAGACGAATCCAGTTTCGTTATTTCATTCAGCAGAGCTTTCTTCCGGCAATTATTTTTAAAAATGACACAAATTTCGTTATATGTGTTATATATATCGCTCAAATAAATCCCGTACTTTTTCTTTATCATTCTCAACAGGTTCTGAGTCAAATTGTTGGCTTCTATATTTATTTCGTCGGATATTCTCAAAATATAACCGTTTTCTGATAACCTGCCTACCTGCATATCTCTATGAGTGGAGAGATCTCAACATCATTTTCCCCCAAAGCTTCATAAATCTCTTTCGCGATTTCAAGC
This sequence comes from Kosmotogales bacterium, assembly GCA_030156385.1. Taxonomy (GTDB): domain Bacteria; phylum Thermotogota; class Thermotogae; order Petrotogales; family Kosmotogaceae; genus JASGMR01. Next base: position 8,315 of record JASGMR010000001.1, on the reverse strand, counting down.
GAATTTTCATTATCACCGTGAATACACACCGACTGGGGTTCGATCTTGATATATTTACCATCGATGGATTTCACCCTCCTGTTTAAAACCATTTCTAAAACTCTCTCCCGGCATAAATCTTTATCTTTTATCACAGAACCTTTTATTCTTCTCGAAACCAAAAATCCATGATCATCGTACGCCCTATCGGCAAAAACCTCGTTGGCGAATCTGACACCTCTTTTTCCTGAAACGACACTGATCTGAGAATTTGGAAGGCCCAGAACTATCAGCTCTTTATTGTAAAGATAAACGGAATCCAATACGGCTTCCGCAACTTCTCTATCGGTCTGCGCCAGATTGTAAAGCGCCCCGTGCGGTTTCACATGCTGCATTTCCAGATCATTTATCCTCAAAAAACCATCCAGAGCACCGAGTTGATATATCATAAGGTTTTTTATATCATTTTTCGTCAGTGATATTTTTCTTCTCCCAAATCCCTCCAAATCGTTGAATCCGGGATGAGCACCTATCTTCGTGTTTCTCTTCCCGAGCTTTAAAACAATATCATTCATAACGTTGGGATCTCCGGCGTGAAATCCGCAAGCGACATTGGCCGACGAAATGATTTTAAAAATATTCTCATCTATTTTCAGCTTATATCTGCCAAAATCTTCACCCAAATCGGAATTTATGTCTATTTTCATCAAATCACTTCCCAAAATATATGAAATTCAAAGAAATTCTAATAAATAGTACCACAAACATTATTCACAAACAATTTTGTTATAATTTTCCTGAGGTGATTATATGAAAGAAACCGATTATTTAATAATAGGAAATGGAATAGCAGGATTGAGTGCTGCAGAAGAAATCAGAAAAAATGATAAAAATTGCGACATCACGATGATATCCAAAGAGAAATATTTAACATATTTCAGACCAAAACTCTCTCACAATCTGGTCTCCGAATTTAATTTAGAGAGCATATTCGTAAAAAAACCGGAATGGTATGATGCGAATGAAATCGAACTGTTGCTCGGTACGGAGGTAACAAAATTCGATTTTGATAATAACCTGGTTCGTACAATCTCTGAAGACATAGGATATAAAACGATCATCCTTACAATAGGAAGCTATCCTTTCATTCCCCCAATTGAGGGAAAAGAAATGGAAGGGGTTTTCACACTCAGAAATTATGAGGACTTATTGAAAATAAAAAATTACATGAACGACAAATCTGAAATTTCTGTGATCGGTGGGGGATTGCTGGGATTGGAAGCGGCATGGGCTTTAAAAAAGGCCGGGAAAGATGTGAGAATAATAGAATGTGCCGAATGTCTTCTGGTCAATCAACTGGATCTGGAATCATCGAGTTATTTACAGGATTACCTTCTGAACGAGGGATTCAAAACCTCTATTTTTTCGGACATCGATGAAATATTCGGCGAAAATAGAGTTCAGGGTATTTCTGTGGGAGGAAAAAGATTCAGCAGTGACGCAGTTCTGGTTTCCACCGGAGTGAGACCCAGTGTAGCTCAATTAAATGAAACTGGACTCAACATAAACAGGGGATTAATAGTGAACAAAAATATGAAAACGAATATTGATAATGTATATGCGGCCGGTGACATCTCCGAATTCGACAACAAAATTTGCGGATTATGGACTATAGCCAGTGACCAGGGGAAATGTGTCGGGAAAAATGCCGTGGGAATAAAAAGTGATTACATTTTCCCAGATCCTTTTACAATAATAAACCTGGGAAAAATAAACATCTTTTCCATGGGAAACGTGAAAAACTATGACGAAGTATTCGAGGATAAATCACTGAACAAAAATGCAAAATTATTTTTGAAAGACAAACGTATAACGGGCGGAATTTTGATAAACAATGTAAAACTCATAAACAAATTAAAAAGCATAATTGGGAAAAAATATAATTACGCCCTGGATGTCTCTTCAAATTTCGAATGAAATGATAAAAGACAGTGTCCGGTGCGTGGAAAAGAGAATAGAGAACTGAGAAAAGATAACAAGCTGAAAAAGCTTAAGAGCAAAAAAGCTCAAAGGTCCAAAAGCAGCTTACATAAAAGGAACAGGGAATAGGTAACAGAAAACAGTGCTTAGTGTTTGGAATTTGGTGGCTAGTGAAAAACAAAAAACTTGCTGCTTTCTTTTATGCTTTTTCCATGCACTATTCTTCTGTACCCTCTTTTTCTATGGTTTTCCCATTGCTCCCCAATTGCTTTCCTATTGTTCAACAATCGTTAAACTATCGCTTAAAAGCTGAAAAGCTCAAGGGTTTAAAAGCTTAATCGCTGAAAAGCAGCTTAGAGAACAGAAAACTGTAAACGGATAACAGGCTGAAAAGCAGTATAGATAACAGAGAACCGGCAAATAGAAAATAGGTAAAATTGATTTTTTGAAAATGACAACTACCAAATCTTTTTTATGCTATCTACGCTATTATCTGATTCTCTACTCTCCGTTATTTCTGCCGTATTTTGCTTTTATTACCTGTTATCTACTTCTCTATTCTCCGTTATCTTCTTTCAATCGTATAACAAAAACTTATAAGCCGGGAGTGCTTCTACCGTTAACCCGTTATGTTCTATCTTCCCTTCATAATCCCAGGTTATCAGGTATCTTTTATTTATGGTTTTTCCGTCCGGAAAATCTGAAAAACTTTCAAGTTCTCTTTTAGCAATTTCCTTTTTATCCGAGACATCTGACACATTATAAAGATCAAGATTTCTCCCTTTGATACATACAAAATCAATCTCTTTTTTACCCTTCCAGTAATATATTTCATCGTACAGAGATCTCAATTTCAGAAAAACAATATTTTCAAGTAAACGTCCTTTATCCTGCGTGAATGATGTCCACATTGCATTTCTCAGACCAGTATCCACAAAATAATATTTGACGGGCTTTCTGATCATTTTTTTTATGGAATAATCAAAATGCTTTACTTCAAAAATCATGTAGGATTCCATAAGATATTCCAGATAATTCGAAATAGTTGTCGTTGAAGATTTATTTCCAAATTCACTTTCAATGGAATTTTGCAGCCCCCTGATCGAGGTGGCACATCCGTTGTTCTGAGACAAATAAAGAGAAATATATTTAAGGATTCTAATATTCAAAATACCGTATCTCAGACTTATGTCCTTAAAAAGAATATCGTTAGCATATTGACTCAGAATTTGATTGGCCCTGTATTCATTTACAGATCGGACAAGAGCAACTTCAGGAAATCCGCCGTATTTTATATACTCATTCAGATTCGACTTCAAAATATTTTTATTTTTGGAAAGGTTTATCCCGTCCGTTTTCAATCCCCTGACTTTGATGAGCTCACTGAAACTGAATGGTAATACTTCAAAATTAATGTGCCGCCCCGTTAACAAAGGAGCCATTTCTGAATTAAGTAGTTTTGACGATGAACCGGAAATAAAAATATCTCCCTTGTTATGGGTATCTATAAACGTCCTTACCCAATTGTGCCAATTTTTAACATTCTGGATTTCATCCAAAAACAGAAAATAATCATTCCCGCTGTAAACTCTTTCCTCATAAACATTTATAAATTTGTCCAGTGTTGAGGGGTTTAATTCAGTCGAGGAGAGGGCATAATCTTCAAAATTTATATATAAAAATCTTTTATCGGGAATATCTTTGAGTAAATTGTTCATAATCAAATATAAAAGAGAGGATTTTCCAGCCCTTCTGGGGCCCTGGATTATTTTAACACCATGGAAATCCAGAAAGCTTCCAATTTTATTCAGTATTTCCCTCGGGTAAAAATTCAGGTTCAGATTTCCCCACAAATTCCACCTGAGCAGTATTTCAAAAAGTTCTTCTTTATTCATAAGCATCACCACATTGATTATACCACATGACCTACACAAAGGTCATATTGATAATATTATGACCTTTGGAAATTACAAAAAAATTCTCTGATAACACAATGGATTTTATCTGATACACCTTTTTAACTATGATCTTTCAAACGCTCAACCATTTTTCTACAATTGTTCGTCTATGTTGTTCCTTCTGTACCCTAGACCCCATACCCTTTTTCCCTTTTTCCCTTTTTCCCCTGTTATCTACTTTACCGTTATGTTTCTGCTTTTGTTCTCTGTTATCTATTTCTCTATTATCTACTTCCAATTGCTTCAAAACGGCAGTGTATAGTGTTTAGGATTTGGTGCCTGAAAGACAGTGCTTAGTGTATAGTGTTTTGTGCTCGGTTAGAAACAAAAAAATCCTGTTGATTTTCTTCTTTTTTTCTTTATGATGTTTTCTCTGCGCCCTATACCCTGAACCCTTCACCCTCTTTTTCTACTGTTTTCCCATTGCTTCACGATCGTTTCTCAATTGTTTTGCTATTGCTTAACAATCGTTCTACTATTGTTCCTTCTGTACCCTAGACCCTGTACCCTTTTTCCCACTGCTTTCCCATTGCTTCCCAATTGTTGGCCAATTGTTCACCAGTGGTTGTTGCTCCTTCTGTACCCTAGACCCCCCTACCCTACACCCTTTTTCTCCACTGCTTTCTCATTGCTTCTCTATCGCTTCCCAATCGCTTATCTATTGTTCTCCCACTTTTTTTCCAGTCGCCACTTCCGCATTTTTCACTCTATCTCGGGTTCTTCCTCCTCTTTTTCTTTTTTGGGGAGGAAAAATATCATCACCATGAGATCGATCAATACAACTATGATCGAGGTTATCAATACGAGTTTCATTGCACCATCAAAACTGTCGATGATTATTCTCTTAAATTCCGTTTTCTCGTTGTTTTCCAGCTTAACGGTTTCGAGGGGATGCGTTTCCATTTTTTTGCTCTGTGTCTGAAGGGCAGTCGTTATTTCAGTCTTTGTTCGGAGATCTCTGTCGAATATTTCAGATTCATTCACGCCCAGAGAAATATTAGTGATTATCGATGCTATAAGAATCGAACCGATGAAGGCCGTACTCAGTGAGTTCCCGAGATTGATGCATGTGTACATCAGGCCCGATCCCTCATCCCTTCTCTTCTTTTTAAGGCTGGAGAAAGTAATGTTGTTTATGATGAGTTTCACCAGCCCAACACCGATTCCAATAAAAGAGTAGGAAAGGATCAGATCGGTTATCATTAATGCCCTGTCCTGAGAGAAAAGAAAGAACAAAATGATAAATCCGACACTCATCAGGACACCACCGGCAACGACGAGGTATTTCGGAGGAATGTTTTTCTGAAATTTCGGTTCTAAAAGGGATATCGCCATTATTCCAATGGGAAGCGGCAACACTGCCAGACCCGTGATGAATCCCGAGTAATCGTTGACGGCCTGCAGATAAATAGGCATTGTAAAAAGGGTCCCGACATAAGCGATCTGGGTTAACAGCGTGATGATCAATCCGGGCGAAAAGACCTTGTTTTTAAAAATTGTAAGAGAAAAGAGCGGGGTTTTCTTGATCTTCTCACGATGATTCAACCATAAAAGGAGAATTATCAAAAAAATCAAACCGATGAACAATAAAACGGGGGTTATTGAAAGCCCGAAAAAATCTATATGAACTCCCCCGATAACGATTATTTTCCTGGCGGTCCACCATCCATAATCTTTGGCAAAAAGAAAGGCCAGAATGAAAGAGGACAGAGTCAGAACGGTCAATAACGCACCCACAAAATCTATCTTATCCCCTTTATTTTCCTCCCCTTTTACGTCGGAAAATGTTTTCGAGAAAAGAAGAATGAAAATTACGATGATCAACTCTCCGCCAAAAACAAATCTCCAGCTCAAAAAGGTTGAAATCGTTCCTCCGAGAAAGGGTCCCGTACACATGGCAAGTGAAGCCATGGCGCCGTAAATCGAGAAAGCCGTCAGTCTGTCTTTTCCCTCGTAAATTGTGGTGATAAGAGCCAGAACCGTCGGGAGCATCAAAGCTGCTGCAATGCCCTCGATGACCGACCATCCTAAAAGAAGCACGGTCGCATTCGGTGACAGGGCAGCAATGGATGTTCCGACTCCATAAATAGCGGCACCTAAAACAAATGCCCTGGTCTTGCCTATAATATCGGCGATCTTTGCACCCAAAAGCATCAAAGAAGCCATTATGAGTGCATAAATGGCCATGATATTCTGGATTTCCCCAATGGTTGTATCCAGGTCACTCACGAGATACGTTATGGATACATTCATTGCGGTCGTATCGACAAGCATTATAAAAGTCGCTAATGAAATTAATATCAGAGGACCCCATTTTCCCTTGAGTTTAAACATGAATTTCTCCTTCTTGAACAGTGTGTCGAATGTTTTAAAATATATGTTTTGAGTATATTATAATTTATTTTCATTAAAAAACGGAGAAAAAATATTTTGATTCAGACTATTGTGATTATTAAACAATTGAAAAGCAATAGTTGAGCAGTAGAGAAGCAATGGCAAAGCGGTTGGAAAGAAATCGGGAGAAGATAACAGAGAAATAGAGAACAGGTAATAAAAGCAGAACATATTTTTTAACCAAGCTTCAGCAATTAGGCTCTTCAGCTTTTTGGTATTTTGATCTTAGGTTTTTTATTCCATTTTACCCATTCTCTATTTGCCTGTTCTCTGTTATCTAAGCTGCTTTTTAGCCTTTAGGCATTTCTGCTTTTCCCCTTTTAGCGATAGATTAGCTATAAATGGTGTCTCCTTTGTCCTCCCTCAACACTAATCACCGCTTTTCAAATCCCACCCATCAAATTCACCAAATTCGACAAGAATAACATCTTTTAAATTCATAATATTCTCCTCAAATCCATTTTTAGATACAAAGATATATTTCTTTATTTCAAAGGGTAGTTTGCTTGTTTTTTCAACTAGTTTTTTATACTCTGAAATCCCAATTGTTTTATTTGTCCATTTGCATTCACCTGCAAACCATTCATCATTTTTTTCTGCAAGTATATCTATCTCAACATCCTTATTCCAATAGTTTCCAATTCTATCGAAGGAGTATTTTTTCAAAAGAAATTTTCTAGCTTCCTCTTCAAAAACAAATGAGCAATACTGATTGAGATTCACTATGATCTCCTTCATAACCTTCTTACTCATATCATTTTCAATGAATGATAAATTAGGATAAATAAATCTGAACCAGAAAGCAAAAAGGTTATCTTTTATTTTATAAATACCCTTTCTTGTTCTCAATGGATTTTTTTCAGTAATAGGAACTACCTTCTTTATCAAATCAAGAGATTCCAGAGTTTTTAAATATGGTTGAATCTTCCTTGAATCGTTATATCCTATTTTCGAAGAAATTTCTCCAGAACTGTTATAACCAAAGGAAATGGCTTCCAGAATAGAATGATAAATTCTTGGCTCTCTTAACTCTTCAGATAAAAGAAACAACGGTTCCTCTTTCAAAGGACTATCTAACTTTAAAAATAAGTTATTCAAATTATCTAATCCGCTTTTATTCAAATCTATCATTCTTAAATATTGAGGGATTCCACCTAAAACAGCATAATAAGTAAGAATATCATGATAATTTTTGGGTTTAGCTTTTTTGAAAAATTCAACAACATCGGAAAATTTTACCGGAGTTAATTTTGAATACTTTGTTTTTCTTCCAAATAGAGGATTCTCATAGGATAAAAGACCATACATAAAACTAATGCTTGAACCGCAAAGAATCAACTTCAAATCAGTTTTCTTGTGGTCAATAAGAGCTTGAAGAATTGAAGGGATTTCATTCGCAGCACCCACAATATACTGAAACTCATCTAGAACCAGGTAATTAATTTTATCGGAATTTGAGAAAACAAAATCAAAAGCCTCTTCCCAGTTCTTAAAATGAATTCCCTTTATATCTGCAATTTCAGAAACCTGCTTAGAAAAAGAATCAAGTAGATATTCACTGGTAATTTGTCTTCCGGTGAAAAATATTCCCTTCCTTTTCTGGGTAGAGAATTTTAAAAGGTATGTCTTTCCTATTCTCCTTCTACCATAGAGAATATATAATCCAAAACCAGGCTTTTTAAAAAAATTATTTAAAATCTTCCGTTCGTTAGTCCTGTCATAAAAAATCATGTAATCATCCTTTTTTTAAATTTATATACTAATCGTTATTATACTAATCTTAATTATACTACAAAACACTATTAAAATAACGTGAATCGGAAGAGATTTGGAAAAAGATACCTTCTGGTGTGTATTAAGAAGAATTTCATGTTCTTTATGAAAAACATCGATCGATAAAATCTGTCTGAATCATCTGCAAAAATGTTATCTGAAGCCATTTATTATTGCTAATCACTTTTCTTTTTCGGTCTTCCTCTTTTTCTTATAGTAATTTTTTGATTA
>JASGMR010000091.1 GCA_030156385.1 Kosmotogales bacterium | reverse complement strand
AGAATGATTTATTTCCACTTGAAGCTTTTCGATTTCTTCACCCGTGCTTTTTACAAAAACTCTTCTTTCCGGTTCTCCGTGTTTTCCTATTTCTTCCATCTGTTTTCCTATTGCATTCAGTGGCGAAAGGAGTCTTCTAGTTAATATGTTTCCAATGATGGATATACCTAAAACGGTCAGGAACGATAACAGGATTATTACCAATAAAATACCTCTCAGAACATTTTTCGATTCCTCTAAATCATACGTTGTGAACAGTTCATATCTTTGGTCGTCCATAATCCTGGTAGTTTTTAAATATCTGTATTCATCATTTTCTCCATAGCCATCATATTTTTCTTCGTGTATCTTAAGATCACTTCTGAATACGGCCTTAAGCTCATTATCAACATAAATTATAAATCCCAGCTCTTCATTTCCAGCCAGTGCTATTAAATTTTCCGATTCACTTAATTCAATGGCTCTCAATATATCATCGTTGAAATGTTGTAGAGAATTGTTTATTCTCCGATATTCGATCTCTTTTATTTCATTGTATAAAAAAGTGCATAAAATAAATATCAACAAACCGTACGTTAAAAGATAAAGTAAGGTTATTTTATTCTTTACAGTCTTCATTTTCTTTGTACTTTAATCGATATCCAGTTCCCGGGATAGTTTCTATATAATCTTCACATCCAACGGCTTTTAACTTTCTTCTCAAATAAAGAACATAAACATCTATTATATTACTCTTTTGATTCGTAATATTATCCCACAGAATCTCATAAATTCTTTCTCTTGTGAAGGCTATTTCTGGATTTTTCATGAACAGTTCAAGAATGGAAAATTCTTTTACACTCAGTTTTAAAACTTTTTTATCAAAAAACACTTCTCTCTTTCTTGAATTCAACGTGAGTTTTCCCACTCTCAGATCTTCCGCTTTTACAAGCTGATTTCTCCTGATCAATGCTTTTATTCTTGCGAGTAGTTCTCTCAAGTCAAAGGGTTTAGAAAGATAGTCGTCCGCCCCGGCACCAAATCCTTTTATTTTGTTATCTACATCTTCAAGGGCGGTAAGCATCAATATTGGACTGTTTATCTCTTCCTTACGCAAAAACTCGGAGAGTTCAAACCCATTCAATCCCGGAAGGATTATATCGAGTAATATACACGAATAATTTTTTTCAAGTGCAAGATCCAACCCCGAATCTCCATCATAAGCTATCTCAACCGAATACCCTTTATCGGTTAAAAAACTTTCAATATTCTTTGCGAGTTTTTCATTGTCCTCAATCAACAGTATTTTCATAAAAACACTATCCACTCTTATTTATTCTTTTTCTTGTTTTCGTCACCGTTATCGTTCGGTGCATCGGGTTTATTATTTTTGGGTTTGTCTCTATCAGTCTTTTTATTATTCTCTTCAGATTGTTTCTCAGCTTTCATCTTTGCCAACCAGTTTTTTACTGTAACAGATTCGAGAATTATGGGACACATAGAATCCACGGTAATCACTTCCGAAAAAGTTATTATTTTCCAACAACAATTACTCCCGTTATTTACAAGCATTGCAGCAATTGGGCTCATTCCCGTTTTCAAAAATGAAAGTGAAAACGCTTCGGAAATTGACACTTCTGTTTCGCCATATTCTTCCCGTTCATTTTTCTCACTTCCAATAATTCTCAAAGGATCAGATTCAAGAAATATAGTGGAAGATTCAGTTACTACGGCGATACGATTTTCTCCATCGTGGGGAAAAATTGCCTGTATATTTTCTCCCACCAAACTCTCAACTGCATTGAGAAGTTCAAGGGAAATTATCTGAAATTCTTCATTGGAATCAATTTTTGTCAGAAAATCCTCTTCTATCTGTTTAAAATCCAACGAAAACAACTGAGAAACAATGAAAACAAGAAATACCATAAAGACTGCCTTTTTTATTCCAACCATCTCCCTAAAATAAAAACCAAATTTCACTCGATATATATGTTTCCCAAATTCAAATTGGCATTTTCCACCTGCACATCTATTTCTTTTACAGGTATATCGTTCAATATATCAAAATTTTCCAGAGCGTATACATCTTTATTAAAAATCCTCAAAGTATAATCACCCTGCGGAATTTTCGGAAATCTGAATTCACCTTCAATCCATTTATTTGATTCACAATGTGTAAATGTGGTGAATATTGTTTCCGGGTTTTCCTCATTTTCAAAATCACCTAATGCCAATAAATATATCGATTCGTGGGGAACAATTATTCCCGATACATCATATGCAAGTCCAAATCTTACCGTTACAACAGGAGTCATAAGCAACTTTACCGGATCTTCCGGATCCCACTTTCCCTGTACTTTCAATGACTTTGAAAGATCAAAATCCAGAAGAACTTCCAGGTCTTCACTGAAATCTACAGGAATATTGAGTTTTACAGTACCGGATTTTACTTCTACCGTATAATCTTCAGATAGTATTGTGACAGTCGCATCGGAAACCTCAAATCTTATTTGATTATATGTCCCTGTACCTTCAACAGTAGCCAGATCAAGCTCTGTTCCAATCAAATCAAATAAATCGACAACTTTCTGTTCGTCAGATACCTGCAAAACCGGATTATCCACAGGTCCTCCATACAACGAAATATTTTTAATATTAACATAAACATGTTCTATTTCATCAATGGGAACCACAGCATCGGTTATATAAAGATTCAATCTTCCTGAAGATTCAGGGTTATAATTCAAACCGGTGTTCAAACATCCTGAGAAAACAAATATCAGCAGTAATGACAAAAAACAAAGTGAAAACATTCTTTTCATTTTTTCATACCCCCTCTATTTATACTTTATATCTATGCTGATTAAAAAAAGATTAAAACCAACGGGAAGCTTTTGAGTGATTAAAAAATTCTTTAATTATTTTTTAATCTCACAAATGTTATCGTTTTTCCATTCGAAGGAGGTGTAAATTGTGAAAAAGATTCTTATTATTTCAATTTTTATTATTTTTGCACTGGTTTTATTTGCAGGTAGCGGTTATGGTCCTGGTGACGGTATATCTGACGGTCCATCCGACGAAATCGCTTTTGGACCTGGTGCGGGAAACGGTTCCGGAAATGGCAATTCTTATGGCCCGGGCGACGGAATTTGCGATGTTCCAAATGGTCCCGGAAATTGCATTTACAATTGATCGATATTCAACAGAAAGAATATTCAAAATGGGCCGTCATTCACCGATGGGCCCATTTTTTATTTTTTCTTCTTTACTGCAACAGTTACTCCATCTCCTATTGGTAGAATTGTACTTTGAATCTCTTCTGAAGCAACAATGGCATGATTGAATTCTTCTATCGCGGGAATAAGATAGTGCCATTTTTCGTCAAGATCAATCACTGGAAACAAAGTATCTTCGGCAAGAAGAACACCGTTTTCTTTCAATAATCTGATACACTCACCCAGTAATGGTTTATAAAGTCTTTTATCCACATCCAGAAAAATCAGATCAAATTTTTCATTTAAAGAGGGAAGAATTTCTTTAGCGTCACCTATTCTTATATCGATGATATCGTCAACACCTGATCTTATAAAATTTTCCTTTGCCTGTTTTGCAACGATGTTATCAAATTCTACCGTGATGATTTTTCCATCGTTACTCTTTATTGTATTGGCCATAGACACAGTGGAATAACCGATACTCGTTCCTATTTCCAGCACACTTGTCGCATTTGTCAGACACAGGACGAGTGACAAAAATCTTGAGACATCCTGATCCACAACTGGAATAAAATCCTTAAATGATGTGTTATCTATATAAGTTTTTTTATCTACGCCTTCTTTCTTATACAGATTTTCTATATATTCGTTGACTTTATCAAAATCCATATCTTTTACCCCTTTCAGAAATTGCTTTTCTATTTTCACTTTTTCTCTTATATTATTCGAAACCCAAAGCTATATCTCCACATATTTTAGTTCAATTCAATATTAAATCAAGAATCTTATTTTTTCCACAATCATCCATACAATCACCAAAAAATCCGCTGAAAAGAGTTTTCAATAAAACTAAAAGTGTTTATTTTCTATCTTTGCGTACATTTTTTGAAACATTCAAATTTCAAAAATTCTCTTTTTTATCAAAATTGCGAAACAAAAAGCATAAAACGATTTTTTTGTTAGCTTTACAAATCATAATATTTATGATAACATTTATAATGATTTGAAATAGACGTTTTCACTCGTACTATTTTATACGGAAAGACCAAAACATAAAATATCTCTGAGGATCTATGATCCTCGTTTTTTTTTATTTTCACCATCGATAAAAATGAAATCAGGAAGAACATTTAATTGTGAAATTTCTTGTATTTTTTAATGAAAACCAAAATTCACTATAAATGGGAAAAACGGAACTTACCGCTTTTTCAGTTCCGTTTTTCAGGTTTGAGAACATCAACAACTATCAATAAAGGAATATTGCTAAATATCGCTGAAAGTTTTGAAGATATTTTCACATATCCGCATCAATGTCCTCACCTACACCCCATTAATTGTCCCTATGATACTGAGCCTTAACCATCGATGAAAAGATCCCCCGTTTTTCTCTCAAATCCACCGGTGAACCCGTTTCCACGATGGTACCATCTTTAATAACAACGATCTTATCCGCTCCCGAAACGGTTCTCATACGATGAGCTATAATAAGGACGGTCTTATTTTTTATGAGCACGCTCAATGCGCTCTGGATTTTACTCTCATTTTCAGCATCAAGAGAAGCTGTGGCTTCATCAAGCAGGATGATCGGTGCATCTTTCAGTATAGCCCTGGCTATCGATATACGTTGTCTTTCGCCTCCAGACAACTTTTCTCCATTTTCTCCGATCATCGTATCGTATCCATGAGACAATTTTTTGACAAATTCATCGCATTGCGCAAGTTGCGCTGCTCTTATAACTTCTTCATCCGATGCATCTTTTCTTCCAAGACGAATGTTATCCATAACACTCGAATTAAAAAGAGTGACATCCTGAAAAACGATTGAAAAATTACTCAATAGAACTTCAGGATCGATCAGAGAAATATCTTTTCCGCCCAGAGTAATAATACCTTTATCTATATCCCAAAAACGCGCGGATAATTTTGCCACCGTGCTCTTCCCGCCTCCTGAAGGCCCCACAAGAGCTGTTACATCACCTTGTTTTGCAACAAAACTCACATTCTTTAATGTCTGAACATCATTTTGATAGGAGAAATCAACGTTATTGAATTCAATATTGTAGTTTTTTGGATGGAACTCAGTTCTTCCATTCTGTCTGGGCATTTTATCCATCTCTTTCATCCGGTTAATTCGTACCCCCAAAAACAGAAGCATTGCGAGATTGTTCATAACCTCCATAATCGGATTATAAACACGTGCGGTAATTACAAGAAAAACAAGATAGGTGAAAATATCGACCGTACCGGTTGATAAAAGATAAGCACCAACCAGTATCACACTCGGAAGTCCAAGTTTCAGTAATACATGAGACAGGTTGACAAACACACCTATAATTAACTCTCCTTTGATCAGAAATTTTTCATAGTTGTCCAATTTTGTGTTTAAAGCATTTGAGAAAGATTCTTCTCTGTTATAAGATTTAATCTCATGAATAGAATCAAGATTCTCCTGAATATTATCCGAAATATCCCTTTTAGTATAATAAAGTTCTTTATGCATTCTCTTCTGAAGCTTTCTGGATAGATAGAATACTAAAGCCGCAACCGGAACTACCCAAAATACGGCAAGAGAGAGCATCCAGTTGTAAAAAAACATCATTACTGCCATGATCAGAATGGTTAATACCGCAGCATAAATCTGGGGAACCGCGTGAGAAAATTGCTGTTCTATCTGTGTGGCATCCTCCATTATCGTGGAGCTCAAATCGGCAATATCCTTTTTCCCGAAGAAAGCGAGCGGAAGTTTTCTCAGCGTTTCGGCAAGACTGATTCTTCTTCTTGCACTCTCTTCGTATATTTTGGTGTATGTAGAATTGTACTGAAAATACGCTATGACAAACATCACCAGAAAAAACGCTAAGGACATCACAACGTAATAAACGATACTGCTTCCGGGATTGTCCGAAGAACTCAGCATGGAACTCATTTGTTCATTTAAAAATTGAAAGCTGAGAATTACCGGAATCATAAAGCTAATATCCATTAATACTGTCCAGATAATCGAATGCAAAAGATCCCTTGCACCCTTCTCGGACATAGCATATTTATTTTGAAAATATTTAACCATCTTTATTCTCCTTTGTTTACAGTTTCTTTAGTCGCAATTTTCCACGCAATGGATTTCTGATATTCATCCCACATAGTCTTATAAAGCCCGTCTTTTTTCAGCAATTCTGTATGTGTTCCTTCCTCTGCAATTTTCCCGTTTTCTATAACCAGTATTCTGTCAACATTCTGCACGCTGGTAAGACGATGTGCAATCATAAGGGTTGTTTTGCCTCTGCTGAGCTCTCGGAGAGCTTTTTGTATCAAATGCTCGTTTTCAGGATCTGTAAAAGCAGTGGCTTCATCTAAAAGAACGATCGGTGCATCTTTGACAATCGCTCTGGCAAGTGCGATTCTTTGTTGCTCTCCTCCGGAAAGATAGGTTCCCTTTGAACCTATTATTGTATCAATTCCATTGGGTAAATTTTCTATAATTTCTTTTGACTGTGAAAACTCAATCGCTTTTCCTATTTCTTCTTCCCTGACGTTCTCTTTTCCAAAGACTATATTCTCCTTTAATGAACCTTTAAACAACCTTGTGCTTTGAAAAACAAAGGAAATATTATCCATCAACTCTTCTTTAGGAACATCTTTCACGTTCACACCACCGATCAGTATCTTTCCTTCATCTGCATCCCAGAAACGTGCTGCCAACCGGGCAATTGTTGTTTTTCCTCCCCCCGAAGCACCAACGAGAGCAATCGTTTCACCTTCATTCAATTTAAAACTGATTTTATCCACAGCACGTTTTGTACTACCGTTATATGAAAACGCCACATCTTTGAATTCCAGAGTGTGTTTTTTAATATTTTTGGTGTTTCTGGTATAACTCATATTTGGATAATCCAGAAGATTATCAAGTCTGTCAATCGCCTGTTCAGCGATCATCGTATTTTGCTGAAAATACATTGATTTCATCAAAAGCATAGTGAAAATTGGGGATATAAGAATATAAAAGATGAAATCGGTAAGAACAAGGGGAAGATTCTCTCCTCTTCCGATTAAAAAGGTGGCCATTGGAATCAAAAAGAATGCAGCGGATTGCATAATCGCAGTATAAAATGACATTGGTTTTCTCCAGAGAAGAGTGTAAGCATAAACCATATCTTTATATTTGATTATACTGTTGTAAAATCGCTTAAAAGAAAAAATAGTCTGCCCGAATGTTTTTACAACAGGAATACCACGAATATATTCCACGGATTCGGAACTCATTTTTTCCAGAGAATCGAAATACATTTTTTGAAATTTTTTACCCTCTGAGTTCGTCATGAATCTCATTGTTACGAAACCCAAAACAATTGGAACAAGCGAAGCCAAACCCATTCTCCACTCAACAATAAAAATCAGTGCTAAAAGAATAATGGGAGAAACTATACTGCCCGCCATATCCGGAAGCTGATGTGCTAAAAATGAATGAGTTGTTCCTGCACCGTCATTAACAATTTTTCGTATTTTTCCACTCGAATATTCATCAAAAAAGCCGAGTGGCATAGACAGTATTTTTCTCATACCTACCTTCTGCATTCCAACTTCTACATGAAAAGCTGCAAGATGCGAACTCATGAGTGCACAGAAATATACCACTACTGCTCCCAATGCACTGGCAAAAGCAAGCCAGGCATAAAAAGAGATTTTTGAGACATCGATCTCCTGTGTAGATGATAATATATCGCGTGTTATGTACCACACGAACACGAAGGGTAAAATATTGAGAACCGCGGAAATTCCCGACATTACAAGTGACAAAGGCAAAAGTATTTTTTTCTTTCCCATGTAAGGCGTGAATCTCTTCAAAATATTGACTTTCCTTTTTTTCGACATTACTGTTTATCCTCCTATATGATGTTTTAGTTTTTATGTTTTTTTGTAATTCTTCTACTGAAATGCTTTATAAGAAAGCGAGTTTTTAAATCCATTTCAGGGGAAAATTCCGAGGCGTCTTTTCTCAAAAGACTTTTTTATCATAAATATATTCGAATTCGCCAGAAAACATATCCGTAATAAAATTTTGGTAAACAGCATCGACTCCATGTACTTATCTAACATATTTTTCTCCCGTTGAGTTAACTATGTTTATCTCACTATTACTGCCTCACAGCTATAATAACTAAGGATGCTAACTAAGTTATCATAGATATAAAAAAAATAATATCTGGCACATTTATTAATTATCAGATTCCGAGAACTGCCCTCCATCCTGCATTATAAAATGTGATCAATGTATGACCATATTCAAGAGCTTCTTCCTTGGTGAAATTGTGAATAACCACTTCAAAAATGGAAGAAAAATATGAATGAGTCAAAAGATGGCACTCTTCTTTGCGCGGTTCATGAAACTCTATCTTTTTCATTTTCAGAATCGCGAATACCTTTTCTCTCTCATTCATTTCAAGCGCGACCATGTCATCAACGAAACTATCATACTTTGTACCATCGGAGCACATAAGCAATAGTTTAAAAGAATTAAAGTTATCATAGATATAATTTATAAAATC
>JASGMR010000090.1 GCA_030156385.1 Kosmotogales bacterium | reverse complement strand
GAAAATGGTGAAGGAAAGAAAGACAGGGATTTTAGAGAGAGATTCCGTATTCATCGAAAGAACGATAGATTTTTTAAAGTTACGAAACTCATTGCAGAAGAGTGCGTGGCTGAAAATTGCTGGATACACTGGAAAAAGCGATTTGTCGATGCTTGAAGCGGTTCAGTTGCTTGATTATGGATTCAATGTAGACGATAAGTGTATAGGTTGTGAAACCTGTAAAAGAATCTGTCCGGTGAATAACATCGAAATCGAGGAAGGCAGACCCGTATGGCTGCATAGATGTGAACAATGTTTTGCCTGTCTGCAGTGGTGCCCGCAAAATGCAATCCAATTTAGAAAAGGAACAAAAGATGGAAAAAGATATCATCATCCGAATGTGAAATTCACCGATATCATGAACAGAAAAGAAAATTGATTTTTTATAAGACCGATATACACCATATAAAAATATTTTGATTGATATATACAATGCGTCGATTTTCAAAAAAATTTAATTAGGTATTTTGAGGAATGAAATGTAATTTATTTTTCTGAAAAAACAAAAAAATTTGATCTTAGATTGAGTCAACAAAAAATAAAGGAGTGATAAATGTGAGTAATACACAAATAATTGTTTTTATCTCAGTTTTATTCCTGGCAACTATAGCAACGGGAATCTTTCTGAGTGTGATTGGCAGACCGCTGAACGGCCCACTTTTTACCGTGCATAAACTTGTGGCAATTGGTATGATCGTGATCTCAATAATCTCATACATTAATTTGATGAAAAAAGCCGGAGGGACTGAATCGAATATAAAACTGTTACTGATTTTCGTTGGTATTTCTCTTGCAATCGTACTGGTAACGGGAGCGTTGTTGAGTTTTGATAAATTTCCAGTATTGCCCCTCAAAATAATTCACGGAATAGGATCGGGATCGACAGCTTTGTTAACAACAATCACTATTTACAAATTAATAGCTCTTCAATAATAATCCTAATGTTTATTTTCGCTTTTCAGGAAACGAATCTTTGATTTGAAAAATCTCATCATGTCAAAGTCCCACTGTGAGTTCGATGATAAATTTTTAAAGCTATAAAACCAGAATAAAACTCTTAAAATTAATAACACGAACAGAAAAAAATTAAATCGTACTGTCAAGCTGCCCGTAAAAAAGCAACTTGACAGATTCATTTAGTCCTCTCTTATTGCCCACTCGTTTCCATCGATGTCGTTGAAGTATGCGAATTTTCCCCAGGGAGTTTTTTCAACTGGAGAGATATCCACTCCCCTGTCTTTGAGTTCTTTTGTTGTTTCTTCAATATCCTCCGCGTATAAAACCAATCCCTGCAAATGGCCGGGAGACATTTTTTCGGAATCATCCACAAGGGCAATCGTTGTCTCATTTTTCTCTGAAATTCCGAGCTGTACCCATCTTTTATCTTCATCGAAGGGAACGTCAACAAGTAATTTGAATCCAATCTTGTTGACATAAAACTCAATCGCTTTGTCCTGGTCTTTCACAGGAATCGAGATTACTTCAATTTTTTTCAACATGTCGGCACCTCCTGTATACGATTATACTTTCTGAAGATTTTTATAAGAATAAAAATCAACAGTCATTCAGTTTATTTTTTCCTTTTGATAAAGAAAAAAACAAAAATAACACACTGGAAGTAACGGCCAGTGAAATGAAAGCTGCAAAAAAGCTCAACACATCCGCGATATAGCCAAAAATTGGGAATATGGCTATCATAGAAAAACTGAACATCATGCTTCCAACTGATATTATTGTTGCCCTGTATTTTGAGGGAATTAGATTGTTTATATATTTACTTCCCGAGACGAACAGAATGGATTCCAGAGCTGTGTTTGCTATGAAAAACGGAAGTTTGAAATCAAAGAGTGCGATGCCCCATATACAGAGTGTCATTGAAAACACAATCAACATTAAAAGTCTTTTGCCATAAATCTTTTTTTCAATTTTTGGTATGAAAAGAGAAATTATACCCGCAATGAGTGAAGCGGCAGATAAAAATATACCTATTTCAAATTCGTTTTTTCCGGAAAATTTCCAGTAGTTCTGGAGATAAAAAAATGTGCATGTTGAAAACGATGAAAAAACCTGAATCAGGAGTATCAGAAATCCAACCGCTTTTTCTTTGAATATGAATTTGAAACTGTTGACTATTTGATAATAGAATTTTTTTATCATGCCTCCGCTTTCTTCATTTTTCTTTATCGGTGGTTCTGTGAATGAAAACGAAAATGAAAAGGTAAACAGTGTTATTCCGGCGCTTATAAAAAAAGCCGTTGAATAACTGCTTTTGCCTATGAAGCCCCCCAGGAGAAAGGAAATTATTGAAGCAAATTGAAGTAAAGCTTCGGATATCCCGCTGAATTTTATGAAATTGTTCTCTTTTCCGATATATTTGAGTGAATCGTATATTAAAGCCTCTCCGGCTCCTGATTCGAGATTGTATGACAATGCGGAGAATATGAAAGAGAGGGCAAAAAGCGAAAAATTGTTTGAATAGATTAAAAGCAACAGGCCGACAAGTGAAACAGCCCTTCCAAGGATCCTGCTGACTTTCCTGCCGAATAAGTCTGCGATTGAGCCGGTTGGTATTTCCATAGCAAATGAGGTTATGTGAAATATCGATTCCAGTAACCCGATTTCTATGAGTGATAATCCTTTATAAGCGAGATATATCATCCACAGTCCGTGGGTTAAATTTATACCGGAAATGAAATTGAAAATATATCCTTTTTTTATGTTTTTTTGAACTCTGTTTTTCAGTTGTGCTTTTGAAATTTGCATTACTTATCCCCCTTAAAAAATAAAAAAGCGCAGCTTCACGCCGCGCTATGCATAAATGACTTTTCAGGTTAAAATTGGCGGCATCTTCCCATGACAAAAAGGGGGATATTTATAATTGTTTTCTTGAAGTAATTTAAAATGCTCATCATGGGTTTACCTCCTGCCACATAAATTATACTCTCTTTTGAAACTTATGAAACTTATTTTTTATAATTTATTTATACAAAAATGTTAAATATTGAACTATTTAAAATTTTCATTTTTTATTTTTCGAAATTCTTTCTTGCATTAAAAGGAATAAAAATGTCCTGAAAATCTCATAAAACCTTCTACACTTTTTCTCCAACTATTGATTTTATCTCTTCATCTCTCAATATTATTCTAACGTTGTTTATAAAAATTTCCACAGGTTCATTTAAGGTTTTTCTCTCTATTTTAAAAGTTACACCCGGGATTATACCCATTGAAAATAATCTTTCTTTAATTTCTTTATGTCCTTTTATTCGCAATATTTTTATATTTGCTCCAGTTTTAAATTTATCAACAGTATTTTCAAATTCTTTTTCGTATTTTTTTAAAAAAGTCTTCACATCACAAAATTTTACTTTGTTTTTTCTAAAATATAGCGTTAAAGCTTCCATTCTGGTGAGTAATTTTTCATTTAAATGATGTTCCAATCCATGAGCCAATTTTCTTGATTCCCTTTTGTTAATACACATCACTTCGGAAAGAAAACTTGAAACTGAATTCTTTTTTTCATATATTTCAGCGGCCACCAGCAAACCATTTTTAGTAAGTTTTATATACCCATATTTTTGATAATATACCAGTTTTCCTTCACTCAGTTTTTTCAAAGCAGATATTACAGACGATGTTTTGACATCTAAATCTTCCGCAATATCTTTAACTCTAGCATATTCATTATCCATCTGAATCTGATAAATGCTTTGTAAATAATCTTCCATACTTTCTGAAATTTTCACATTACATACCTCATTTATTTTTTATATTATATTATAACCAATGTGAAACAAATTACAAAAAAATAACCCGCTTTTAGAATATCTTTTTGTTTATGGTTAAATCTTGTGGGTAACTCAAATATCACTTTCGGAAAATTTTTTATGATTGATATCATTTTCATTTATACTTAATCTCACTAATATTATGATTTTTATGTGATTCATTCATTTTAGTAAATTCTTTTTTCAGGAAAGTGATAAATATTGCAGATACAATAACAGTAAAAATATCTGCAACTGCCTGGGTATATATAATCCCGCCAAGGCCGATAATCCTAGGCAGCACTAAAATAGTAGGGAAGAAAAACAGCCCTTGCCTGCTAAAACTGAGTATACCGCCCTGTTTTGCTTTTCCAAGTGCCATAAACAGAATAGTACAGGTCATCTGAAAGCCAAAGAATACGAACATTACACTATTTGCTCTAAGCATCTTGCAACCGATCTCAATAACTGTAGCGTTATCCTTATTAAAAGCAGATACGATTGGTTTCGCAAAAATAATCATGATAATTGCAGTTATAAGACAAAACGCGGTTGACCATATTAGTGAAAGCTTTATAGATTCCCTTAATCTTGTATAGTTTTTTGCCCCATAGTTATATCCCGCAATCGGCTGGAATCCCTTCATAAAACCAAAAACAACATATGTACCTATGGAAAATATACGAGTAACGATACCTATAGCCGCCACTGCAGAATCTCCGTAACCACTTGCCGCCGAGTTCATAAAACTAATCGACAAACTGGCAAGCAACTGATATATAAAAGTCGGAATTCCCACTTTAAAAATTTCCGCAAATATTGTTTTGTCCAAAGAGAAATTGTGAAGGGATATCCTTATATAACCTTTTCCGAACAGAATATACCAAAGATAAAAAAGCACTGAAACAGCTTGAGCAATTATTGTGGCAATTGCTGCCCCCTCTATTCCAAGATCAAATGTATAAATGAAAATAGGGTCCAATACGGTATTTAGTCCTGTCCCGATCAGCATAGCTATCATGCTCAGCTTTGTTCTTCCCTCACTGTTTGCGATATTATTCATGGTTACATTAACCACATTTAAGATTACTCCGGGTACAAAAATAATCGCATAACTTCTGGCATACGGAAGCATTGTTTCAGTTGCACCTAAGGCAATAAGTATTTTGTCCAGAAAACACATGATGGCAATTATCACTATTATTCCAACAAATATGCTGCTCAACAGTGCCGTTGAAGCTGTTTTATTAGCCCGCTCATGATCATCTCTGCCTAATAAGCGTGAAATATATGAACCAGCTCCACTGCCGAAGGTCAATGCCAAACCAATAAAGAATAGCGATAGTGGAAAAACAACCGATACCGCACCCATTTCGCTTGTGCCAAGACCTCCCACAAAATATGCATCAATTAAATTATACAAAGCACTTGAAAGCATACCGATCATGGTGGGGATACCCATCTTTAATAATAATATTGAAATTTTTTCATTGCGTAACATTTGTATTTTTTGATTATCTGAGTTCATTAAAAACACATCCTTTCAAAATTTGAAAATATGCTAACATTTCATTTAAAACTCAAGTTATACTGAACTTAAACTGAATTTAAAACTTACAATTTTTGAATATATTAAGTGAGGCCCATTTAACTAGATTTTAGGTACCAATCAAACAAAATTTTATTGTGAGAAAGAACCTCCATCTATGCAGACGATATTGGAAAAGTTTTAGTGATATGTAGAAAAAATTTTGCTAGAATACATATAAGTATGGACTAGCCAATAAAAGAGTAGATTAGCCTAATGAATAAAGGCTGTCCGGGTACACGCAAAGGAAAATGTAAGTACTAATATACAATGGTTTACGATAAAATATAGAAAATAAGTAATATATGGAAAGATAAAAACAGATATAGCGAAAAAATTATATAAAAAAAGAGGTAGAATATTAATTTTTAAATTCAGTTTATAATTCGAGTATATAATAAAAAACTATAAAATCTGGGTCTACAGGAGGTATGAATGCTTTGAGTAAAATTATGATTGTAGATGATGATCCATATATTCGGGAGTTACTTCATGAACTTCTTAAAGATGAAGGATTTGAAGTGCTTGAAGCAACAGACGGATTAACCGCATTATCAAAGCTGGAATATGAAAAAGTTGGCATGCTGATACTGGATATCATGATGCCCAGAATGGATGGCTGGGAGCTATGTGAGAAAATCCGCGGTTATGATAGTAATTTACCAATTTTAATGTTGACGGCAAAGGGAGAAACTTATCAAAAGGTTAAAGGGTTTACACTTGGTGCTGATGATTATCTTGTAAAACCTTTTGAGCCTGATGAATTAATAGCCCGTGTGAAAGCGCTTCTTAAACGTTGTAATATTTTAATGTCAAAGCGTATTCAAATCGGTAATATTGAAATTGATAAAAATTTATATGTTGTAATAACTCAAGACGAGAAAATTACATTGCCAGTCAAAGAATTCGAACTATTATTTTTGTTGGCAAGTTATCCAGGTAAGACTTTTCCTAGAGACGAACTAATTGAAAGTATTTGGGGGTACGATTTTGATGGCAATGAACGTACGCTGGATGTTCACATAGGTCGTCTGAGGGCTAGGTTTTCTCAAGAGAAATTCGGATTCAGGATCAGAACGATAAGAGGATTGGGTTACAGGCTTGAGGTAATCGAATGAAAATTAAGAATAAAGCATTGCTGCTTGAAACAATTGTGTTGTTTCTTGTCTTTCTTCCTTTATGTTTTGGAGCCGCGTTTTTGATCTATTCCATAATTTTTAAATCAACGGCAATATTTATGAATGTTTTTGGCTTTGCAGCCGTTTCAATGACTGGAATTTTGATTTTTTTGATTGTGTTTTCAACAATATGGTTTTTAACATACTTACACAAGAAAGATCGGTCACATTTTAAAATCCTGCGTGAAATTAAAAATGTCCTTACTAAAATATCGGAAGGAGATTTCAATGTTGAAATTGAAGTTGCTCCATATAGGAAGAACAGATATCGGAGTGAAATGATTATCGACTTAGCTGATAAGATTAATATAATGGCACGGGAACTTAAAGGTATGGAAAGTATACAGGACGATTTTATATCAAGTGTATCCCATGAAATACAGTCACCGTTGACGTCAATCTGTGGTTTTATATCACTGTTGAAAAAGGAAAATCTGGATAATACGAAACGTCTTCGATATATAGAAATAATTGAAATTGAAGCTCTGAGATTGTCAAAGCTCAGCGATAATCTGTTAAAGCTCTCGGTGTTGGATTCAGAGTATGCCTCACTTCAACCAAAAGAATATCTGCTTAATAAACAAATTAAAAACGTCGTACTTATGATGGAACCACAATGGTCGGCAAAACATATTGAAGTATCTGTAGATGAAACCCCTGTATATATTAGTGCTGATGAAGATCTACTCGATCAGGTTTGGATTAATCTGCTTCAAAACAGTATTAAATTTACCCCAGAAGGCGGGAAGATCAATATAGACCTCACTAAAAACGAGAGGTTTATATGTTTTTCTATTAAAGACAATGGAATAGGAATGATAAATGAAAACATATTTCACATTTTTGAAAAGTTTTATATGGCCGATAAATCTCGAAATCGAAGTATGGGTGGTAACGGGCTTGGTTTAGCAATTGTGAAAAAGATCATTAATATGCATAATGGAAAAATAGAAGTTGATAGTAAAGTCGGACAGGGAACAATTTTTAAAATCATTTTACCAAATAAATTTTTAACTTGAGCAACATCAAAATAATATTCAAAAATCATAACCATTTGTTTTATAAAGAACTATGATTAGGTTAGTTTACCAATATGTTTATAATAAAGGAGATTTTTTCTATTTCAATTTGATGAGTATGAAAAAATTATTCGTGAAACTTTTTTTGAAAAGAATATTCTTCATTAAGATCTTTACTTTCTTAAAATATATATCCACTGGGGTAATTTAATATAATTTCGTGTTATTTGTGGCAAAATATTCTATACAAAATGAAACGATTTTTATGTTTTTCAAACTGCATAGAATTTAAATAACTTGGATTTATGTTGTTAAAATCAGAAAACGTTCATATTCTATTTCACTCCACATATTATACCTATCGTTCCGAGCATAAATGGAAGCTTCAGAGATTTTGGTATGAATGTGGATTTGCTGGTATCGATAAAATGAACTTCTTTCACTCCCATGTTTTTTACTGCGGTTATGAGTTCATCTGGGGTACCGTAATACGCTCTGATCAGGAATAAATCCTGAAATACGAATCGTCCCTCCTTCTTCAAAACACGAATTGCTTCAGTCAGAGCAGCGAGTTTATTCTTGCTGTCCTTAACTTCGTGAAATGTGAGGTTGCTGACTACGAGATCGAATGTTTTATCCTCGAAGGGAAGTTTTGAAGCACTCGCTTTTAAAAATTTTGTTCTCTTGTCTACCTTTTCTATCAACGCATTTTCTTCACACTGGCTTTTCTTGTATCCCCACGCTCCTGTCCAGTAATCGATACCTGTAAAGTTCGCTTCTTCAAATTTTTTTGCAAGTTTTATCGTCAGTGCACCGCTTCCACATCCAATATCTAAAGCATTTCCTCTTTCTTCCCAATCTATTTTCTCGATGAGCTTATTCAACACCTTATTCTGGATGTTTCCACCATTTTCAGAAAAAAGTCTTCGTGAATAGTAAAAATAAATCGTGCTTACCAAAAAAAATATCGCTATTGAAGTGATTAAGATCTTCAATGGAATCCATCCAGGTAAAAATATCCATAAAAGTGTTCCGACTGTTCCAAAAATCAAAAGTAAAATAAAGACTTTTTCAATAAATTCAATTGATATCCAGTTCCCATATTGTGGTGTATCAGTTTTTACTTTCATTTTTTTATCCTCCATACATAATTTATCAGAGTAACGCACTCCAGCCACCATAAACAAAACTTAAAAATTCATT
>JASGMR010000089.1 GCA_030156385.1 Kosmotogales bacterium | reverse complement strand
CTCGACAGAGTGGAATAAATGTGCGTGTGACAATTCACAAAACCGGGCATGAGTAATTTCCCATTTCCGTCAATTTCGATATCACATTCCGAAAGGGAATCGTCCCGCCCGATTTCCGTGATCTCGCTTTCATCGAATAATATGTAACCATTTTCAATGAATTCACCATCGTTGGTGAAAATATCGATGTTTTTAATTTTGGTTATCAAAATTTCACCCCCAGACTATTGGGTTTCTATGAATAAATTTTCCTTCACCTTTCTTTACAAAGATTTTATCATTTTCATATGCAATTTTCCCGTGAATTATCGTTTTTTCCACTTTTCCGTTGACATCGATTCCCTCATACGGAGAATAATCGCAGTTACCCGGGGCATTCCCCACGATGAACTGTTTTTCATCGTCGATTATTGTAATATCCGCATCGGTTCCCGGTAAAAGCGTCCCTTTTTCGGGGTAAAGTCCGAAGATTTTTGCCGGATTCACGCTCATCAATCTCACCGATTGAATCATGTTTCTGTTCAGGGTGTTTATCAAGGAAAAAGTCAGACCGAGAGACGGGATTCCATTGGGCATTTTCAGATAATCATCTTTATTCTCAATCTTTTCGCTCTTCATGAATGGGCAGTGATCGGTACCTATGGAATCTATATTTCCGTTTTTCAATTCATATGCTAAAATTTCGCTTTCCCTAGCCGATCTTGCGGGTGGGCAGTATGTGTAAAGATAGCCTTTTTTCGATTTGACAAGGTTTTTGGTGAAATAAAAATATTGTGGACAGGATTCAATTTTCACATTTTTATGTTTTTTTAAAATTTTCTGAACCATTTCTATAGATTCACCACTCGATACGTGCACGATATACAACTGTCCATCGTTCAAAATCGAGAAAAGAGAAACTCTCATCACCGCTTCAATTTCGCTTATCGAAGGTCTTAAGTCCGACAGATCGGAATAAACTGGCTTTTTATAATTTTTTGCAATCTCTCTGATTATTGAATCGTTTTCGGAATGTGAAAGGATGACGACACCATTTTTTTTGGACTGTCTGAGCATGGAATTCAGAAAACCGTCTTCCGTCATCCTGTTGGAATCACTGTACGTCGTAAAAATCTTTATAGAGGGGCATCCGATTTTTACTGAGTGCTCTATGCATTCTTCCGCCGAAAAAGCGGGAGAGCCTCCTATACAGGAATGAAATGCGAAATCTATCATTGAATCATTCGCAAAATCCCTTCTCGTTTCAAAATTTCTGTGAAGTTCATCTATCGTTGAGGCGGGCTCCAGAAAATCAATGACTGTCGTCACACCCCCTGAGAGTGCGGCTTTTGATCCCGAATAAAAATCATCAGCCGAAGTGTATTTTCCCAACTTCAATCCGAAATGTACATGCGGATCGACGAATCCCGGGGTTACAAATTTATTTTCAGCATCGATAATTTTATCCGATTCAAATATTCGATCTGAAATACAGTCTATTTTTCCGTTTTTTATGAACACGTTCGATTTATAAATATTAAATCCGTCACAGATGTTACCGTTGAGGATTCCCAAGTTGTACATCAGGGTCTTCCACCCATCGTCAACGCCATGACCGCCTTGGCAGTATGGAGTCTGTTTTCTGCTTCATCGATAACTACCGATTGAGGTCCGTCGATGACTTCGTCAACAACTTCCCTTCCTCTGTCGGCAGGTAACGCGTGCATATAAAGTGCGTGCTTCTCAGCCAGTTTCATTTTTTCGGGAGTGCAGATCCAGTGTCTGTTTTCTCTGACTTTTCTCATTATTTCTTCTTTATCGTCGGACACGTAAAATCCACCCCAGGATTTTGGAAAAACGATATCCGCATCTTTAAACGCATCGTCCATACTATGGGATATTTCAAACTTCGTGCCGTTTTCTTCCGCGTTCTTTTTAGCCGTTTCAACTATATCCGGCATCAGATCAAAACCTTCCGGGTACGCTAAAGTGACATCCATTCCGTATCTCGGAAAAAGAAGTATCTGAGATTGTGGTACCGAAAGGGGTTTCAAATGACTCTCGGCGTATGCCCAGCTTATTCCCACTTTCAATTTTCTCGTGTTTGTTCCGAGTTTTTCCCTTATGGTCATCAGATCCGCCATAACCTGCATGGGATGATAATAGTCATCCTGCAAATTCAGTACCGGAGCTTCGGAAAATTCTGCCAGCTTTCTCAGATAAGCGTTACCTATTTTAAAGGTACAATGTCTGACGGCTATTGCATGCCCGTATCTTGATAAAATTCTCGCGGTATCTCTCGCGACTTCTCCATGAGCGGTCTGCATCGTCTTTGGATTCAAAAAATTTCCATGTCCTCCGAGTTGCGTGATCCCGCATTCCATAGAGTTTCTCGTTCTTGTCGATTCATCGAAGAATATAAGAAATACCGTTTTATAATCGAGTAATGGAGTGGGTTCGCCCGTTGCAAACCTTCTTTTCAAATCCGAAGAAAGATCCAGAATTAAATCCAGCTCACTTTTTTCAAACTCCTGTGTCGTTATAAAATGTCTTCCCCTCAACATGCTTCCCATTCTTATCTCCCCCTTATGATGATAGTTTTTTCGGTAACAGAGCGTACATAGCAGCAGCTTTCACCAGATGCTCAACAGGAATCTGATCTTCGGGACTGTGTGCATAAATTTCGTTTGCGGGACCGAATCCTACGGTGGGGATTTTATACATACCACAAGTCGCCACCCCGTTCGTGGAAAAGGTCCATTTGTCAACTTTCGGTTCTTCACCGAAAACTTCTCTGTAACAATCCACGGTTTTATTCACGATTTCACTTTCCCTATCCATAACCCACGTGGGGTAATACTTCTTCGTCGGATAAACCTTGCCGGTGTATGCCGGTCTTTCATAAAATAATTCGATTACTTCACCTTCAACGCCGGCCTTTCTTATGGCGTTCTCTATCTCTCCGATAGCACTTTCCTGTGTCTCTCCCGCGGTCAATCTCCTGTCTATCTGGATCTGACATTCATCGGGAACCGCATTCTGAGAAGGTGATTTGAAAAAAATCTGAGAAACCGCTATCGTTCCCTTTCCCAGAAAAGGATCATCTTTCAGATTTTCATTCAGCCTCTCTATCTCATTGATTATCTTCGCCATCTTATATATCGCATTTATTCCACGTTCGGGAGCACTCGCATGACAGGACAATCCCGTGGTTTTCACCCTGAACTCCGTTCTTCCCCTGTGTCCTCTGTAAATATTCAGATTTGTGGGTTCCGTTATCACAACATAATCGGGCCTGATATTTTCTTCGTTGTATAAATGCTGCCAGCAGAGACCGTCGCAGTCTTCTTCCATGACCGTGCCGGTTATATAAAGGGTGAAATCATCCAGAAGGTCCAGTTCTTTCATTATTTTCACTCCATAAACCATCGCCGCCATTCCACCCTTCTGGTCGCTCGCTCCCCTTCCGTAAATTATCCCGTCTTTAATTTCTCCACCGAAAGGATCCACTTTCCACAAATCCTCGTTTCCTACTTCAACAGTGTCTATATGAGAATCCATAGCAATAATGGTTTTTCCTTTTCCGATTTTTCCCACGATACTGCCCAATCCATCTATTCTTATCTCATCAAAACCAATCTTTTCCATCTCTTTTCTTATGACTTCAATTACGTCTTTTTCCTTAGAAGAATAACTTTTCGTCCGTACGAGTTTTTGCATAAATTTTATCAAATCATCTCTGTACTCATTCGCTTTTGATAAAATCATATTATTCAATGTATATCCCTCCCTGTATAACCAATTATACTTTTTTAAACCGGTTATGTAAATTAATTTGGGAAGAGGTTTTTCATGAACGGGTTTCTGATTTTTCTCCATAAAAAAATTGATCCGCCGTTGAAAAGTGAGTTTTTCTATTTTCACAAAAGAAATGAATATTTAAGACATATGTCCTATACCAGAATCCTATTAAATAATATACTCTATTGGTGAATGTATGAAGAAGATTAATGATGTCAATTTGATCGATAGTTATATAAAAAAATTTGGAATAGTGAAGATTTTTGAACAAGAAATTTTAAAATCGTTGGAATTATTCGAATTCTGTCAGGGAGAATTGATCTACGCCCCCGGAGAAGATATCGAATATTTCTATTTTCTGGTGAAAGGGAAACTGAAAATATTGTTCAACCTGTCAAACGGAAGAAGACTCTTATTGAGATTTTCGAATCCCTTTTCGATTATCGGCGATGTGGAAGTCCCCGGAAAACTGAAGGTAAAAACTGAAATTTCACCGGTTGATAACGCGCATCTTCTGGCTTTACCGAAAAATCTGATGAGGGAAAAGTGCCTGGATAATCCAAAATTTCTGAATTTTCTGGTTGAAAATCTGTCATACAAATTATATACGACATCGAATTCGATGGCTCTTAATCTTTCATATCCTCTAAAAGCGAGATTTGCGAGTTATTTGATATCGATATCCTCCGACGAATTCATGAAGAGGAGGGTTGAGGAGATCAGGAGTACCAAATTAACGGAAATATCGGAAATACTCGGTTGCAGTTACAGGCAGTTATCGAGGGTCATAAAAAAACTAAAGGAAGAAAAGATTATTTCTTTTGAAGATAAAAAAATAATAATCGAAGATTTCGAAAAACTCAAAAATATCTCGGGAGAATTATACGAATAAAGGAGAAACAAATGATTTCAGCTATTTTCTATTCTTTGATCGGCGGCATAGCGGTTGCATTACAAAGTGTATTCAGTGCAAGACTGGGAGAAAAATTAGGTTTCTGGGAAGCCAACGCCTTTGTACACGGCTCGGGATTCCTCCTTGCCATTATTCTGGCTCTCTTTCTTGGAAAACTCGATTTCGGTGCATTCAGGGAAGTGAATCCGATCTATCTCACGGCCGGTTTTGTAGGGGTTTTAATAGTTTTCAGCATATCGAAAAGTGTTTCCGGAATCGGTGCGAGTTACGGAATAACGATAATGCTCGTGTCTCAAATACTCTTCACCCTCTGCCTCAACATATTTGGATTTTTTGGAGAAGAAACCATAAAACTATCCCCCATGAAAGGATTCGGGATAGTTTTACTGATATGCGGATTGTTGATTTTCCAATTGAGTGAATGATTCAGTATTTGTAATTACGGTTATTTTTAATAAGAGGCCTGGCCATCTTTATATATTCGGAATACTTGTCGATTATCTCCTGTTCACTGCTGTTTCTATCATCGAAGAGTAGACAGTTTTTTTCGTTCAGTAATGGATAAAACTCTTTTATGATTCCGATCATATATTCACATCTGACGATGAATATCTCCGTGAAAAATTTTCCTATTAAATTCGTGTCGATATTCACCTTGAACGACCTGTACCTGTCGACGGCATAATACTCTTCAAAAAATCTGGAATTATATCTCTCATAATAATTCTTTTGTTCCACCGCATAATTGACTATTTCCCTCTTCGCTTTCATTTTTTCCAGACCGGCTATCTTTCTTTCATAAAATTCGGGAACAGTATAACAGTAATATCTGTACAGGGACTTTCCAAGTTGCTCTCTGCCCGATCTCTCAAGCCTCGTGATGTAATGAATCAGATGTTTGTCCCTGAAGAGTTCGAACATCGAAAAGAAAGAAAGATTTTTCTTTGAAGGATTGAATTTTTTAGAAGGATAGAATCTCTGGGTATATCCGAAGTCGAATATCCATGGCATGTCGTCCTCATAGATTATATTGTTGATATTTATATCCCAATCGAAAAAGCCGGCCAGTTCAAATCTGCTGAGCGTATCCAGAGTGTTATAAATTCTCCCCGGAGTCAATCCCCCTTTGTATGGAGAATTCCATTTTACGGTTTCGCCGTCTATCCACTGGGATATTATGAAATAGAGTTCTCTGGAATATGCGTATGTTTTTATTATTCCCGGTATATCATAACCCTTCAGGGCCTTCCTGATCTTTATTTCGTTCAAAAAAGCTTTCTTTATTCCTTTGTTGCTCTGTTCAGGCTTCAAAACCTTCAGTGCATAAAGATTCTGTTTTTTATTAAGACGATAAACTATACCCGAAACCCCATCCCAGATAACTTTATCCACGCAGTCATAAAAATCTGTTTTATTGTTGACTTTTGTGGGCTTCTCTTTTATCAAAGCTAAAAACTTATTGTAGTCTATACCCAACTTCGTGATGTTCTTTTCAAGTATTTTAGTCAGTATATCCTTCATAATTTACCCCATCCGATCACATTAATCAAGAATATCATATAATTTGATTATATACACACCGCATATTAATTTGAATTTTGATTTTTCGAAAATTTATTCTATTATTAAATATACGAAAAATAAATTTTGTTACCGGAATATAGAATGAATTGGGAGGTGGTATTGTCAACTTAAGAGGTTACTGTGGAATAAATTGTGAAAAATGTGATGTGTACAGGGCGACCCTCGAAGATGACGAAGAGTTGAGGATTAAAACCGCCGAAAAATGGTCCAGAGAAACGGGACTCATAATCAATCCCGGGGATATAAATTGTAAGGGCTGTTTTTCAGAATACAACGACTTATGTTCGTTTGCAAAAAAATGTAAAATAAGAGTGTGCGCCGTAAAAAGAGTGGATGAGAGCTGTGGAAAATGTGAAGAATATCCCTGCAAAATGCTCAGAAAATTTTTAAAACCGATTCCGGAGGCGAAGAAATATCTGGATGAGGTCAATAGAGGATAAGGAGTCGAAAATGCTGACCTTTGGTCCGGTTCCGTCAAGACGTCTGGGAAGGAGTCTTGGAATAAACAACATAACATTCAAACACTGTTCCTATTCATGCGTATACTGTCAGATAGGCAGAACCACTGAATATTCTGTGAAAAGGGGAGGCTTTTATCCTCCGGAGAAAATATACAACGATGTTTTAAAGAGTGTTAAACGTGCCGGGAAGAGAGGAGAAAAGATAGATTACCTGACATTCGTCGCCGATGGTGAGCCCACACTGGATGTAAACCTCATAAAAATCCTCAATATGATCAAAACACTTGGAATAAAGACCGCGATAATTTCCAATTCCTCCCTCATATGGATGGATGAAGTAAAGAGAGACCTCATGAACTTCGACTGGGTTTCACTGAAATGCGACAGTGTTGATGAACACGTCTGGAAAAAGATTGACAGGCCTCACGGAGAACTCGCTTTAAAAAAGATACTGAATGGAATGGTAGATTTCTCTCACAATTATAAAGGCGATTTAAACATCGAAGTGATGCTCGTCAAAGGAGTGAATGACGGCGGCGATAATTTAAAACAACTCGGACAATTCCTGCGGAGGGTGAAACATAATAGAATATATTTGAGTGTCCCCACAAGACCTCCGGCAGAAAAGTTCGTGAATAAACCGGACGAAATGACGGTGACGAAAGCCTACAACATACTCGGCGAAAAACTGAAAAATGTACAGTTGAATATCGGATTCGAGGGAAACGAATTCTCTTCCACCGGGGATCTGGAGAACGATATTTTAAGAATAACCGCCGTTCACCCTATGAAAATCGATTCGGTCATAAATCTTATAAACAGGGAAAAAGGAACTCTGAGTATAATAAACAAACTGAAAAAAGAAGAAAAAATAAAAGAGATAGACTACAACGGGGAAAAATTCATAGTGAGAACTCTGTACTGAAAAATCTCTCATCAAAATTCAGAAATACAGCCGTATAAATATTCACCGGCAGTTTTCATTCATTCAATTATATTTCATTAAAACTTTCAAAAAGTGGATTTTTTAATTATTCTTATCTGAAATGATATACTTTTTCATATGAACATCGGAGGTGAGAGGGTGTGAACGCAACGAAACGAGTTACCTTAAAAAACGGTGAAATTCTCAATATAAGGAGAGTCGTCGTTGAAGATTCCTCAGAAATAATAGAATATATAAATAAAATTGCCGGCGAAAGTGAAAATCTCACCTTCGGTCCCGGTGAATTCAAAAATACTCCGGAAGAGGAGAAAAGATTCATCGAGAGCATCAACGAATCCGATAATTCATTGATGATAGTCGGAATAATTAAAGATGAGATAACCTCCATTTTGAATTTCAATAGCGGCAGAAGAAACAGAATAAAGCACGTGGGAGAATTTGGAATCTCTGTAAGAAAAGATTTCTGGAATATTGGAGTCGGAAAAGAAATGATGAACTACCTTATCGATTGGGCGAAAAATACAAAAATAATAAAAAAGATAAATCTGATGGTCAGAAAAGACAACCTCTCCGCGATTTCACTTTACAAAAAGTTCGGTTTTGAAATCGAAGGAACGAATTCAAGATATTTTAAAATAAGGGGAAAATATTACGATCTTTTATACATGGGGTTGAAAATCGATTGAATCCCTTTGAATAAGAGAATGACCAACAAAGAACAGCGTTATAGAGAACAGATAGCTGTAAATAGATAATAGGAAAAAGATCAGTGTCTGGTGTTCAGGATTTAGTGCTTTGTGAAAACTGCTAAAAAAGCTAAAGAGCAAAAAAGCTTAACCGCTGAAAAGCGCTATAGATAACAGAGAACTGGCAAACAGAGAATGATGAATGGAATAAAAAAACTAAGATCAAAATGCCTAAAAGCTCAAGAGCAAAAAAGCTGAAATGCTGAAGAACCAAAAACTAAAAGGTCAAAGAGCAGAAGCAAAAAACCTAATCCTTATACAACTGCTTGGCCATCGTTCAGCCATCGCTCAACCATTGTTCTACGATCGCTTCTCAATTGTTTATCTGTTTTTCGTTATTATCTTTTACTAATGACCAAGAATACCAACCA
>JASGMR010000088.1 GCA_030156385.1 Kosmotogales bacterium | reverse complement strand
GATTCCATGATGTTGATAGATGAAAATATTCAAATACCGTATATGGTTATTCCATTACCCTATCCGGTCACTCAGGATCTTTTGAAATGGGCTAAGCATCCCATCAATATAAACGCAATGCTGGGATTTTTCTGGGAAACTTATATAAATGAAAAATATCACCCATATCTGGACATTCTGATAGACGATTTCAGTTTTTATACAATTTTTAAACCGGAAGAGGCCAAAGTCATTAAAATGGCTTTGAACACAGGTTTTGATTATATATCGGAAAACTATAAGATCGGAAGCGAATTCGCAATAGGTAATTCTTATGTTTTTGAAAGAACAGCTAAAAACTGGCCTTACGAATACACAAGATATATCGAGGAACAGAAGGAAAATTATTTCATAGAAAAAAACATGCTCGGATATAAATACGGGGAAGATGCCGCGAGTCTATTTTTATACTTTGATCATGATTCAGGATTTTCTATTTCAAATGAAACGGTGCTTCTGGGTGTGAGGACTCCCTGGTCGCCGTGGCATGGGGAAGGTACCTATGAAAAGGGAATTCACTTTTTCCTCGGTGGAATAGAAGAGATCAGAAATATTCTTAACATCTGTTATTCCGTTGATTTTGAATATGAAAATATTTCTTTGAATTTAAAACCCAATTTGGGAATAGCTTTAATAAATAAATCTGAAAATACTAATTTTAAGCCTCTTTTTGGAATAGATTTTTCAGTTTCATTTTAGTTTTTAAATTCTTTAAATATAATATTCCTTGTAAATATTTCAGCATTTTGACCGGAGGTTTTTTATGCTTTACAACACTATAATGGTTGGAGAAAATTTAAAAGAAATAGAGGCCTCAAAATATTTCAACACTCTTTATGATCTCGATTTCGATTTTCTCGTAAATTTAGACAGGAACACTTCAAATATCATTTTCATAGACAGCACGAATTATAAAAAAGAAGAACTGGACGATTGGCTCTATGCTTTCAGTAACATCATTCTTATAAACAACAGCCCCATCAGGGCCTTTATAATAAAGGGTTATTCAAAAGAAGAAAATGAATTCAAAGGACATTACAGAATCGTCAGTTCTTATAAAAGTCCAAGACAACTGACCGAAGAGATAATTAAAAACCTTGAAAAACAGCTTGCAAAAGTTTCGGGAAATACCGAAGAAGTAATTGAAATCAAAAAAATGCTGATCCTGTCTATGTTTTATGACGGTAGTATCATGATTCTGGGGGAGACAGGAACCGGTAAGAATCATATAGCCGATATTATTGTGAACCTTTCACCCAGGGGCACGAATAATTATTATTCAATAAACTGTGCGGCCATTCCCGAAAATTTACTTGAAAGTGAACTTTTCGGATATAAAAAAGGTGCTTTTACCGGAGCAAATACAGATAAGAAAGGGCTCGTGGAATTGGCAAATAATGGTACTCTCTTTCTCAATGAAATTGGGGATATGCCTCTCAATCTTCAGGCAAAAATTCTGAGTATTACGGAAAATGAAGAGTTCTACAAGATAGGATCAACAAAGCCCCAAAAATCGAACGTCAGATTTTTAACGGCAACTCATAAATTCACAGAAGAACATCTGAGAAGGGATTTGCTGTTCAGACTTTCTGCAATAAGATTCGAGATTCCTCCTTTGAGAAAAAGAAAAGAGGATATAAAAAATATTTTTGATAAAATTTTAGAATCAAAGGGTTATTTATTGAGGTTCGAGGGATTACCGTCAAAATTGAAGGAGGCCTTCATAGAATACGACTATCCCGGTAATATCAGAGAACTATTGAATATGATTGAAGAATATCTCGCAATGAATATCGTAATAAGAAAAAGGAAGAAAGAGAGTAATGAAAACTATATAAACCTCATAAAAGAGGATACTATATCGAGTTATATTGCAGGAGGAATCAAATATAAGGAATTTCTTCAAAGAGTGTATAAAAATTCTTTGAATGCCGTTTTGAAGGAAAGAGGGGAAAAGTTAAATTACGATCTCAAAAAATTATCCGAAGAATTCGGTTTAACCACAAGAAGGATCAGAGATCTTCTCGCTGAATTGAAAGATCAGTCCGACTCCTGAACAGTTTTTCAAAATACTCGTCCTGGATTTCGTCCATTTTTTCGGCCTCTTCATCTTCAATATGATCAAAACCCAAAACATGAAGAACCCCATGTATAAGAATATAATAAAATTCTTCCTCGAAGGATTCATTCAGCTCTTTTGCATTTTTTTCTATGGTTTCGAGGGAAATTATTATCTCTCCGATTACTTCCTGATCCAGCCCGTATTCGAAAGAGAGAATATCGGTCGATCCTTCCTTATGCCTGAATTTCTCGTTATATTTTTTCATTTCTCCGTCATTGGTGAGAAGCAAATTGATCGTTTTTTCAGAGGAATCTTTTAAAAAATCATCGAGTATTTTTTCTATCATGATCTTTGTTTTTTTTGAGTCTATCTCTCTATCCGTATCATTTTTCAGATTTATCGTCATTTGCCCTTATCACCTTTTCAATCTTTTCTTCAGGATATCCGATTCTTGTCTGGCTGATACTCATCAAAGCCTGAGAAAACGCCGTAATTATTTTTTCCAGATCCATCAGATTCAATTCACTTTCATCCAGCTGTCGTTCAATATATATATCGTTGACTATCTCTTCAACCAATTCCATTATTTTCCCGGGGGTCGGTTCTTTAACACTTTTAAAGGCAGCCTCAACGGAATCGGCCAGCATTATTATTCCGGATTCCTTAAACTTTGGTTTTGGACCGGGATATTTAAAATTACTGCTGTCTTCGGATTCATTTATTTTCCTGGCCTTATGATAAAAGAATTTTTTCACTCTGGTTCCATGGTGTTGACAGATTATATCCGAGAATAAAATAGGTAGTCTGAATTTTTTTGCAAGATCCATCCCGTATTTTACATGATCATTTATAACCAGATTTGACATCGAGGGGGAAATATCGTCATGTGGATTTTTGCTGTTTTGATTTTCAGTGAAGTAATCCGGCCTTTTTGATTTTCCTATGTCATGATAATAAGAAGCTACCCTAGAAAATATGGCATTAACGCCTATGCTTTTCGCGGCACTTTCGGATAGGTTGGCCAGATTCACGCTGTGATAATAGGTCCCAGGTGCGACCTTGGATAATTCAAGCAACAACGGATGTGATAAATTCCCAAGTTCAACGAGTCCGACATCGGAATATATTCTGCTTCCGGATTCGATATAAGGGAGCAATCCTATTACTATTACCGAGCACACGAGAGGATTTAAAACGGCTATCAGGAGTTCAAGACTGTTGAAATTTCCCTCTATCATATCCACGATAAGAATGATCCCGGTCGACAGAAGGCTAACAATTAAAGCCGCTTTTGATAAGTCAATTCTTCTGATTATCTTCTTTGCGGTATATGATGAAACGATTGAAACAAACGAAAAAACTATGAAATATCCCAGAGATTCTCCAATGTTATAACTGATCAAAAAAGACATAAATAATCCCGTTCCAACTCCAACCTCAAATCCTAAAAGAACTGCAATCAAAGAAACTGAGAGGAATATCGGAGTTGCTGCCAGTAAAGTTTCCTGAGAGAATGTTAGACTGACAGAAGAATTAGCCACAACCCCTATTAAAACCAACACCATGGCTAAAAATCTGTATGTTTTATGCAATTTAAAGAATCTGTTGAACTTGAAGGATGTTTCGGCGAAAATATACCAGAATAATATGCTTCCCAGAATATAATAAAAACTGATGGGTTTTCTGTAAAACAACAGGGCAACAACCGCTACCCCCGTAGGATACAGGAAATAATAAATCAACTTATAAACGGACATCTGACCTATTAAATTTAAAAAATACTGTTTGAAATTATTATTTATTACTTCTTTTCTTTCTTTCAAATTCATCATAAGCCTTTATGATTTTCTTCACAAGAGGATTCCTGACAACGTCGCGTGGTGTTAGTATTGAAAAGCCTACACCCTCGATATCGATGAGTATTTTCGATATAACAACCAGACCCGATTTAGTATTTTCCTCCAGATCTATTTGAGTAATATCACCAGTGACAACCGCTTTAGAACCGAATCCTATTCTTGTCAGAAACATTTTCATCTGCTGATAAGTAGTATTTTGTGCTTCATCAAGAATAATAAAAGAATTGTTCAGAGTTCTGCCTCTCATATAAGCAAGAGGAACAATCTCAATAATCTCATTTTCCTTGTAATAGTTCAATCTGTCAAGTGGTATTAAATCCATGAGTGCATCATAAAGGGGTTTTAAATATGGATCTATTTTTTCGGTTAACGTTCCCGGCAAAAAACCTAATTTTTCACCTGCTTCGACAGCGGGTCTTGTCAGTATTATTCTTTGAACATCTCCCGCTCTCAAAGATTCGACGGCTCTCGCGACAGCCAGATAGGTCTTACCCGTACCTGCAGGTCCTATCGAGAATACCAGATCAGTATTTTTCATCATTTCGATGTATTTTTTTTGTCCAAGAGTTTTCGCTTTTATTTTTTTGAACAAAACTGAAGAATCTTTTATTTCACCGTAAACACCGTTCTCCAATTTATCTTTATCATCACCGAATTGATAATGATCAACGATATACTGAAACGTCTGATCATCTAAATTTTTATCATCCTTATTTATCTGGATCATTTCATCTATAATGCTCTTTGCCTTTTCCAATGATTCATGGTCGTTTCCTTTAAGCCATATTTCATTTTCGATAAATGAAATTTTTATATTGAACAATTCCTGGAGTTTTCTTTCGTACTTGTTGTATTCACCAAACAAAGATGTTATATCTTTGATGTCACTCGCCGGAATTTTTCTTAAACTCACATTTCACCTCCATATTCAATGGTCATACTCATCATTCAAATCAAAATCTTTTGAATCGTGGAAAATAACTCCTTAAATGCCCTGGCTCTGTGACTTATGCTGTTTTTGACCTCTTTTCCCAGCTCACCAAAGGTTTTTTCATATCCTTCCGGAATGAAAAAAGGATCATATCCAAACCCTTCAGTCCCTCTTATCTCAAAAGATATTTTTCCCTCTACAACACCTGTTTTACATATAAAAAGGTTCTTTTCCGGATCATAAAAAAAGGCCGAACAGACGAATCTCGCGCTTCTGTTATCGGTTCCTTCGATTTTTTTTATGATATATTCCATCTTTTCCCCGTAACTTGCCCCGCCTAAAAAACGTGCGGACTGAACACCGGGTTCACCACCCAGCGCATCTATTTCCAAACCCGAATCATCTGCAATTAAAAACTTCTCCGTATCTTTATACGCCATTATCTTTTTCAAAGAATTTTCTTCGAATGATCTTCCGTCCTCTATTATTTCTCTTTCTTCCATTATCTCCGTTATTTTTTTTACATCGAATATTCCATGACTCAAAATATTCAATTCCTTTACTTTGTTATCATTTCCGGTGACAAAAAATAACTCTCTCATCTTTTCAATCCCTTTATATAACTTATAACACTTTCGGGATCTTCACTTCTGAAAACGGCCGCGCCCATTATAAGAAAATCGGCTCCCATCTTCACCAGAGTATCCGCATTATTTTTGTTCACTCCACCATCTACTGCTATTTTAAAATTATACCCGTTCTCTTCCCGTAAAAAATGTAATTTTGATATCTTTTCTGCCGACTGGCCTATAAACTTTTGTCCGGTATATCCGGGATTCACAGTCATTACCAAAACCATATCGACAATACTCAATACCTCTTCTAAAAATGAAACCGGAGTTCCGGGATTGATAACAACGGAAGCTTTTGCACCCTTTTCTTTTATTCTGTTTATCGATGAATTTATATGGTTGTTTCCTTCGTAATGAACATGGATTATCTCCGCTCCCAGATCTATAAACCTGTCGATAAAGTTCTGAGGATTTTCGA
This sequence comes from Kosmotogales bacterium, assembly GCA_030156385.1. Lineage (GTDB taxonomy): Bacteria > Thermotogota > Thermotogae > Petrotogales > Kosmotogaceae > JASGMR01. The sequence goes on along the minus strand of JASGMR010000088.1, from coordinate 2,889 downwards.
TCATTAAATGAACATCGTACGGTAGATGTTCTCCTTTATTGAGAGATTCAATCACAGGTATTCCAAATGTGATATTCGGGGCAAACAATCCGTCTATAACATCAAAATGAAGATAATCTGCCTTTTTTATTTTTTCCAGCTCTTCAGATAAAAATCTAAAATCTGCCGCTAAAAGAGATGGTGCAATTATTGCCATTGTGCTTTTCCTCCTCTGAAATTTTCTTCGATTTCCAGGTACATCTTTTTGTAATTTTCATACCTTTCGGGACAAAAATCTCCCGATTCGATGAGTTCTTTTATATAACAACCCGGTTCCTCAAGATGAAGACAATCTGAAAATGCGCAGTAACCTTCATTGCTTTTCATATCTCTGTAATAATTTTTCAATTCATCCTGCGCAATATTTCCAAGATACAGATTTGAAAAACCAGGAGTGTCGGCTATCAATCCACCAAATTTGAACGAAAGCAACTCAACATGAGTTGTCGTATGTTTACCCCTTTCAAGTCTTGAAGAAATTTCAGCAACTTTCAATCCTATTTTTGGATCGAGTTTATTCAAAAGACTACTCTTACCAACTCCCGACATTCCTGCAAGAGTGGAAGTTTTATTTTTGAAAACATCTTTCAATTGATCTAAACCTATTTCTTTTTTCGTTGAAGTAAGAATTATTTTATAATAATCGCCGTACATTTCCATCAATCTGTCCAGCTCTCTGTGGTCATCCAGTAAATCTACCTTGTTGAATACGATTATCGTATCGATTCCTGCCTTTTCCGACAGAACAAGAAATTTATCGATAACGTAGGTACTCACCTTCGGCTTCACCAGAGAGTTCACCAGGACGATCTGATCAATATTGCTTATTCTCGGCCGTTTTAAAAGATTCTTCTGGGGTAAAATATTCTCAATTCTGCCCGTTTTCCCATGAGAAGGAGTGTATTCAACTAAATCTCCCACGATCGGTCTTATCTTTTGAAGTTTAAATTTACCGGGCATGCTGCATAAAAATAAATCTTCACTTTCTTCATCTCTGACCAGCATCTGGCTACTATGAAATCTTATAACCTTTCCTATATTTCTAACTTTCAGAAATACGCCTCCTTAATTGTCCACATGCGGCATCTATATCAGTTCCCTTTTCATTTCTCAAAACCGCCGTTACTCCCAACGCTTCCAATTCTTTCATAAAAATCGATATCTCATCTTCGGAAGGTCTCTTGAATCTTTTGTCAACCGGATTGACCGGGATTAAATTCATCATTTTTTTTATATTTTTTAATTTTTTACTTATCTGATGGGCGTCTTCAATTGAGCAGTTAAAATTTTTTATCAAAATATATTCGAAGGTAATTCTGTCCTTCGTCTTTTTTTGAAATTTTTCCAGGGATGTTATGAGATCATCAAGTGAATATTTGCTGTTTATAGGCATAAGATAGCTTCTCTTTTTATTATCAACAGAGTGGAGTGAAACGGACAATCTCGGTATTTTTTCTTCATTGGACAATCTATCTATCCCGGGAATTATACCCGAAGTCGAAATCGTGAAATTTCTGATTCCAATATTTTTCCCTTTTGGATGATTCAGTGTATTTATCGATTTGATAACATTATCATAGTTTAAAAATGGCTCACCCATACCCATATAAACTATATTTTTAACACTGCCTTTAATCGCATTTTCTAAAAAAATCACCTGATTTATAATTTCCGCAGCGGACAGGTCCCTGACGAAACCATTCCTGCCTGTGGCACAGAATTCGCATCCCAGAGCACATCCCACTTGAGTGGAGATACAGAAAGTTATATGATTCGGGTGAAAGAGAGCCACAGATTCGACCGTTTGTCCATCCGACAGTTCCCATAGTATTTTCACAGTACCGTCATTGGATTTAGACTTTTTCATTATTTTCATATTGGAGATTACGAAATTTCCAATCAAAAATTCTCTCAAACTTTTGGATAAATTCGACATAGAATTGAAATCCGTACTGTTCTTTTTATAAAGCCAATCAAAAATCTGAGAAGCATTATAAGGCTTAAAGGAATTATTTACCAAATATTCCTGAAGTTCATCGTAAGATAAATTTTGAATATCAACCATTGATTTTCCTCATCACAGCAAAATATGAAGGTCTGAGCGTCTGATTTCCTATAATATAATTTCCCGATAACTCATCATTCACAGTATTCATCTTACTTATTTTAACACGAATTACTTTATAACCTCTTAAATTTTTCAATATTTCTCCATTTTCCGTGGAAATGAATGAAGTATTGTAATAAATGAATTCATTTTCTTCGATTTCGTCAACACTCTTCTTTATTTCATAAGAAATATTTCTTATCTTATTTTCATTCAAAATGTTCAATAACCAGGGTTTTTCACAGATCAAACCGCTACGTGATCCATTCACTCTGAATACCGGCAAATCGAATTCACTTTTAAGAAAATTCAGAACCGGGTCAATTCTCTGCAGTTTTATTCTTCGGTTTCCTTTTTCAAAAACCGTAATCGAATCCTCCTCCAGTCCCGGGATGAAATCGTATCCATTCTTTTCCAATTCTTCGTCATCGCCACTGAATTTATATGTAAAATCTGGCTTCATGGTATTTTCCATCAACACATCGAGGTACGATTTTTTATAATTCTTTCTTATCTCCCTGTATAACCACATGGGATGTGAATATTTCACGTTTTCAGGAAATCCGGAAAAATCCCGTCCTGCCTTTGAAACCTTTCTCAACACGGCATTGACAAGCTTCTTAAACCGTTCGTTTGAAACCAGGTCCACCATATCGTTCACAATTTTTCTATTGGTATAATTTTCTGAAAACAGAATCTGCATCGTTCCGATTCTGAGTATGTTTAATATTTTTCCAGGCAAC
>JASGMR010000013.1 GCA_030156385.1 Kosmotogales bacterium | reverse complement strand
TGCTGAAATTATAGGAGTTTTAAAAGAAGATTATAATAAAATGCAGGCAATGATATTTGGAGAAAAACCTTCTTTTGATGAAATTCTTGAAGGATTACGGCAATTGGAAAATGATTTAAAAAAACTGAAGTGAATATCTCCATAAATTCTGCTGTATCGTTTTATATTTTATATTTTCTGCAATCTTTATTTGAAAATCAGTTTGTACTTTTGGGACTAAAAAAGGGACAGACACCATTTATTATTGCCTGTAACCTAATTGTATAAAGCGTTTTTAGACCTTATAAGGATAAGGTTCTCTTCGAAAAATCTGAAAGTGTCTTGAAACATAGCAATTTCATGCAATTTTTCTCGGTCGAAGAATCATAAAGAACAATGATTCTTCTTGACAGACACCACTTATTTTTCTTCATTTACCAATCAAAAACTGATTTTTAAGTTTCGAGCTAATGACCCGAAGTATTCTTTGTGTTCTTATTTGATTAACAAGAAAATGAAAATATAAATTGCAGTGATTACCTTAAAATTCTAATTTATTCATTTGATAAAATAATAAAGAGGTTTTTCCCTCTTTTTAGCTAATACTCAAAAAGTGAAAATATGAATTCAAATCAAACCTCCCAATATCTTTTTTATTTATTAGATAAATGCTGAAAAAATTGATTTTATGTTTTTTATTCAAAAGGATAATCAATATCGTATTTTTTCATTAGGATAAAACGGGACAGTCCACACAAACTACAGAACAAGTTCTTGGTACTGTCCCTATTTATCCATTTTCAATTTTCTCATTTTTAAATGATCTGCATGAGTTAGGATTTAATTGGAATGCGGAAGGATGGAGAGAATATTTAGGAGTTCCATATGAATATTTTTTCAGTTTACACCGTTTATTATACACACTCATTTTTTCGGGTGTTTTCTCCAAGCACTATACACCAATTCCCGATCACTGTTTTTTCGCTGTTATCTAATTTTCTACTATCCATTCTCTTATACATCCTTCACCCTTTTTTTCTACGATTTTCCTGCTGCTTAACTATTGTTCCGTCACTCGAGGGGACGGTCCACCCGAACCAAAGAACGGTTCTTGGTACAGTCCCCCGCTCGTTAATAGTTCTACGATTGCTTCCCAACCGCTTCTCAATTGTTGGCCAATTGTTCTCCTATGGTGGTTGTTGTTCCTTCTGCACCCTAGACACCGTCTTTCGGCTTTTTGGCATTTTGATCTTAGGTTTTTTTATGATGTTTTCCTGTTATCTATTTATCAATTCTCTGTTTTCTATCCCATTCCATTTTATCTATTCTCTATTTACCAGTTCTCTGTTCTCTGTACCGCTTTTTATCTTTTAAGCGGTTAAGCTTTTTTGCTCTTCAGCTTTTAAGCAATGATCGAATGATAATTAAATCGCTGAAAAAATTTTATGAAAAAAATTTTATCTGTGATTAAAACCGATTATACGAAAATAAACCTTATTACGCACATTTATTTGCAATATTCTATGTACTTTGACATTTGAAATGTGATCTTTTAAGATTTATAATTGTCGTGAAATTATTTTCTGAAATATTTTTCAAGGAGGTTATCGATGTATTCTTACACAACATTAATAAAAGTTGCTGAATTATATTATAAAAAGAAATACTCACAAAAGGAAATCTCAAAAGAATTATCTGTGTCTGTTCCCACTGTCTCAAGAATGCTGCAGGAGAGTATTGATCTGGGAATTGTTCAGGTCAAAATAGTCAATATAGAAAGTCAGGCACATTCGCTGGGAGAAAAAATCAAAGAAAAATATGATATTGAAGAAATAATCATTCTTGAAACTCCTTCAAATGGAAATGACTGGGATTTAAAAAAATTACTCGGGAAAAAGAGCAGCGAATTTATTTCCGATTTATTCAACGCCGGTGAAAAAGTGGGAATAGGTCCGGGATCGACGATGAGTGAATTGATCGAATCACTCTCAACCGACCTGAATATTCCTGCAATCCAGATACTACCGATCATGGGTAGCTGGGGAATACACAATCTGACTACCGAAACGAACAAACTGGTGAGTTCTATGGCGAGAGTATTGAGAACGGATTATTATCTTTTGCCCGCTCCCGCTATCGTCAGCAGCGAGAATGTTAAAAATATGTTCTTAAACGAGCCGCAGATCTCTGCGGTGACAGAATTATGGGAAAAACTTGACACGGTAATTTTTTCAATAGGACCTGAAATAGAAAACAGTTTGTTTCCGACATTGACCGATAACAGGGATATCATCGAAAATGTGAAAAGTTTAAAAGCCGTGGGGGATATTGCCGGAAGAATAATAAATGAAGATGGTGAAGAACTCGATATAGATTACAACAGAAGATTGATCTCCATCCCCATCGACGTGTTGAAAAAAATACCGAAAAGAGTCGGCATAGGCGGCGGTCAAAATAAATACAGAAGTGTCAAAGCTGCATTAGAAGCAGGGATTGTAAATTATTTAATAACTGATTATCAAACATGTTTGTATATATTAGAAAATGGAGGAAATGAAAAATGAAAATATTTGAAGAAATGTTTGGAGTAAAACAGCCTATTTTAGGAATGGTGCACTTTCCACCTTTGCCCGGATCACCTCTGTACGATTCGAATAAAGGTATGACTTATATCAGAGACACGGCAAAAAGAGATGTCGCATCATTATTGGAAGCCGGATTTGACGGGATAGTTTTCAGCAATGAAGGAGACAGACCATATCTTTCAAATGTCGAAAAAGTGACTGTTGCAGCGATGAGCAGTGTTATTAAGGAAGCAACTATAGGTATAAATGTACCTTTTGGATTATCGGTTTTAGCGGATCCAGAAGCGGCGATAGCCATAGGTACCGCTGTGGAATCAGATTTTGTAAGAATCTTTTTGTCCTGGGTTTATGTCGGGGATTGGGGAATTGTTGACCCCTGTGCGGGAAAACTTCAAAGAGTGAAAACAAATAATTTTGGCAAAATGAAAATTTTCGCAAATATATCGGGACACACCGAACCATTGGGCGGAAGATCGCTTGAAGATATCGCAAGGGGCGCGGTAAAATTCGGATTGGCTGATGCGGTATGCCTTGCCGGAACCACAGCAGGAAGCGAAATAGAAGAATCTGACTTACACGATGCAAGAAAAGGAGCCGAAGGAGTTCCGGTCATTGCGGGAACGGGTGTTAGAACAGAAAACGTTGAAAGAATGCTCTCTCTGGCGGATGGAGTGATTATGGGAACCAGCATAAAAGTGGATAAAAATACTTTTAATCCCATTGATCCGGAACGTGCAAAAGAATTTATTAGAAAAGCGAGAGAAGCAAGGGAGAAAAATGCATGATTTCACTTCAGACCAAAGACTTATCTAAAGAATTTCCAGGTGTAATAGCTTTAGATAAAGTGAATCTTTCTGTTGAAAAAGGAGAAATACACGCCATAGTTGGTGAAAATGGTGCAGGAAAATCGACTTTGGTCAAAATAATCTCGGGAGTCTATCATCAGACAAAAGGAGAATATTTTATTGAAGGCGAGAAAAAGCAGTTTCACTCTCCAAAAGATGCTTCAGAGTTTATAGGAGTAGTTCATCAGGAAAGAGAATTGGTTCCCCATTTCACAGGTTATCAAAATTTGTTTTTGGGACTTGAACTCACTAAGGGCGGATTTTTACTGAAGAAGGAAATGAAAAGAAAAACAAAAAAATTCATTCAGAAATATAATCTTGATGTAGATCTCGATCTGCCTGCGAGTGATCTGAGCAGTGGTCAACAGGAAATGTTGACCATTTTAAAAGTATTGTTCCGGGATCCCAAAATAATTATTTTTGATGAGCCCACCGCACCGTTGAGTATCAAAGAAAGTGAGATATTATTCAGATTGATCAGAGATCTCAAGAAAAAAGGATTAACTATTATATATATATCACACCACTTATCTGAAATACTGGATCTTTCGGATAGCATAACGGTTTTAAGAAATGGTCAGAAAGTAGATACTATAAAAAACGATGATGTGACAGAAAGACAACTCATAAATTTGATGATCTCAAAAGACATGCAAAATCAATACCCGAAGGTCAAAACAGAGATAAACGAAGTTATTTTTGAGGTAAAAGATTACACACCCAAAAAAATAGGATTTAAAAATATTAATTTCAACATCAGATCCGGAGAAATTGTGGGTTTTGCAGGACTTGTCGGATCCGGAAGAACGGAATTGGCAAAAAGCATTTTTTCAGGCAATAAACTCGATAGTGGATCTATTGAACTTTACAAAAAAAATTTCAAATCCAGAAATTCAAAAAAAAGCATTGACAGCGGCCTGGTCATGATACCCGAAGACAGAAGAGGCGAGGGATTGTTGGTGAATATGACCGTAAAAGAGAACATCATTATGCCACATTTGTCCTCTTTAACGAAGGGTGGATTCACGAGTGAAAATAAAATAAAAGACTATGTAAAAAACATTATAGAAAAATTTTCAATAAAAGTATTTTCGCCTCTTCAGGAAGTCAGAACTCTGAGCGGAGGTAATCAACAGAAAGTTTCCGTTGGAAAATGGCTTGGAGAAAATGCCAACATATGGATTTTCGATGAACCAACTCAGGGTATCGATGTCGATGCAAAAACAGAAATATATTCAATTATGGGGAATATTGCTAAAGAAGGTGCCGGTGTCTGGTTTATAAGTTCGGACCTGAAAGAACTAGTCGCGATATCAGATAGAATCTACGTCATGCACGAATTTGAAATTGTATCTGAATTCAAACCGCCTTTCTATAAAGAAGCTATCCTTTCAAAAATGATGGGAGAGATTTAAATGAATAATGAAAAATTTGGTGCACAGCAATTTTTAACAAGATTTGGAACGATATTGGCATTAATTGTCATTATAGTTGGTTTTTCAATATTCGTTCCGGGATTTATCAATGCGAGAAACTTATTAAATATATTGAGACAGATCGCTCTTTTAGCAATAATTGCAGAAGGATTCACTATGTGTTTGATAGTCGGTGAACTGGATTTATCATTTGCCAATGTAGCCAGTCTGGCGGGAGTAATTTCAGCAGGTTTGATTTTGAGCGGAATGAATCCTTTTCTATCGGTCATAATATCTTTAGGTGTAGGTGTTGCTTTTGGAATCGGTGCGGGCTTATTAGTCACCAAAGTGGGAATTCCATCGTTGATCACCACTCTCGCAACCGGAATAATTGCCACGGGAATGATTTTCTGGTATACAAAAGGCGTATCTTTTTATGGCGAAATGTCACAATCATTTTTGTTTTTGGGTAGAGGATCCGTACTCGGGATACCGATGCTGATAATAATCATGTTAATCGTCGTAATTGCGGCAAATATTCTGATTAATAAAACTAAAACCGGTAAATATATGCAGGCTACCGGTGCCAATAAAAATGCGGCAAAGCTGGCGGGGGTCAATACGGATTTATATAAAATTCTCGCTTTAACACTCTCCGGAACGGCAGCGGCTTTTACAGGTATTCTGTTAACTTCAAAATTGGGTGCAGCAAACCCGGAAGGTGCCTCAGGATTCATGATGGATGCATTTGCCGCGGCACTTCTTGGAGAAACTGTTTTGAGTGTTGGAAGAGCGAGTCCATTCGGAACTTTCATAGGTGCTCTGATGATCGGGGTATTAACAAATGGAATGACATTAGCGGGAGCGCCTTATTATATGCAGGATATAACGAAAGGATCAATAATTATTCTATCGGTAACAATAACTATGGTTCAGGCAAAAAAGCTTGAAAGCAATTAAATTAGGAGGGGTACAGTATGAAAAAGTTAACACTTTTGGTTGTAACATTAATTGTACTATCAATCTTAGTAATGGGAAATCCGAAGGTGGGATTCATAGCGACAAATTTCTCTTCGGAGGCACAGGCAACGGTGGCGAATGAATTCGAAAAATTGGCGGGGGAAAATGGCTGGGAACTGGTACTGCTCAACTCTGCAGGATCAATTGAAAAACAATCAACCCAATTGGAAAATCTTGTTCAGATGGGTGTCGATGTCGTAGTCATGGCAATGTCTCATCCGAATGAAATAAGATCATCTCTCGACTATGCTATAGAATCGGAAATTCCTGTAATAACAATTGATTCAGGGTATGTCGACGGGGTTGTTTGTGATATAACGGCGGACAATTTTGTTATGGGAGCTAAAATTTCCACTTATCTCCTGGATTCATTGAGTGGAAATGGAAATATTATCGTAGTAAAATTTGAGAAACATCAGGGAGCGAGAAGAAGGGGTAAGATATTGGATGTTGTTTTAAGCGAATATCCTGGAATTAATGTACTGGCAGAATATAATGTTGCAGCAACGGCGAGATATATGGATGATACGAGATCTGCTGTCGAAACTTATGCATTGAAATATGGCGATGAAATTGACGGTGTCTGGTGTGCCTTCGATCAATTGGCTTATGCCGCAGCGGATGTATTATCTGAGTATGGTATCAATAATGCCATGATTGTCAGCGTTGACGGTAGCGAAGAAACATACAGAAGAATAAAATCGGGACAAATGACTGCAACTGTCGCTCAGCCTTTTGACCAGATGGCTGATAAGGCGATCGAAATCATCGAGAAAATTATCGCAGGAATTGATCCAAAAGAGGCTGCCGGCAAAAATATCATTTATGTGGATGCACCTTTGGTCGACAAGACAAATTTACCGGAGTGATCTTTTCATGAGTAGCGCGGCGGGAAATTTGCCGTGCTGCTTTTTATTGAGGTGAAGTTGAGTGAAATATTATTTGGGTATAGATATGGGAACTTCCTCTATAAAAGCTTGTTTAATCGATGAGGATGGCGAAATATTATTCAATCAAACAGAAAAAAGTATACTTTTGAATCCTGAAGAAGGTTTCTTTGAAGTGAATCCTGTAGAAAGCTGGTGGAATGGATTCAAAAAGATCTGTAATAAGATATCAAAAAAATATGATCTGAAGAAAATAAAATCTATATGCATCAGTTCTTTATGTGGTACCGTAGTGCCGGTAGATGACGAATTCAATCCCGTATATAACGCCATTCTATATGGTATAGATACGAGATCAAAAAATCAGGCGGAAAGATTGAATGAGTTCTACGGGGAAGAAAAATTGAAAAATGAACTCGGAGGAATATTCACGACTCATTCGATCATTCCAAAAGTCCTGTGGCTGAAAGAAAATAAACCTGAAATATATTCAAAATCAAAATATTTTCTGGAGAGCAATAATTTTGTGTCTGCCAGGCTGGTTGAGGAAACCGCATGGGATTTTCCCACCGCTGCCGGTTCGAGATTGGTGAATTTAAAAACAAACGAGCTTCCATATGAAATATTCGATGACTTCGAGCTGGATAAGAACAAATTTCCCAAACTGAAATGGCCCCTCGATGTGCTCGGTAAAATCAAGGAAAAGGCTTCAAAGGAAACAGGATTATCACAGGACACCACGGTATTCTGCGGGGCGTGTGATATCAACGCGGAAGCGATGGCGTCCGGTGCAATCGATCCAGGCGACCTTGTCGTTGTATACGGTTCTACGGTCAGCACACTGCTGACTACGGACAGATATATAACTCTTTCGGGATTTGCACCCGGAATGTCTCTGATAGAGGGGACCTACAGAATAGGTGCTCCAACTTCATCGGGTGGAAGATTTCTGGAGTGGATCGATCATTTTTTTGAAATTGAAAATGTTGATTTTGAATATGAAGTTCCCACCAACATCATAATCCTCCCCTATCTGGACGGCGCCAGAGCACCTTTCGACAATCCGGAAGCCTCGGGAGTGTTTTATGGTATAAGAAGAACCACTTCAAAAAATGAGATTCATCAGGCATCGAGAGAGACACTCGGATATGAAACATATCTGCTCATAAAAAAAATGAAAAAAGTTTATGAAGAGCCAAAAAGAATAAATGTACTCGGTGGAATGGCAAAGAACAAAAAAATCATGCAGCTCATATCAGATATAACGGGAAAAGAATTGATAATTCATAACGATATCGATGCTTCCTTCGGCGATGCAAAAATTGCTTTGACTGTAGATAATTCAATAGCCGAAATCAACGATTTAAAGGGAATAAAATCGATAATTTCGAAAAGGGAAATCATCCGTCCCGACTTAAAAACCCATGAAAAATATATGAAAATGACTGAAAAATACGAGGACGTGTATAAAGATTTATTTTCTACACGCTGAGTCATTCTTTCTGATTATCAAAAACTTTATATTCAATCGAATATGAACTTTCAAGGCTTAATACAGGCGAATTATTCCTGATTATTGTTCGTATGAATGATGATGAAATCGAGTTCCGGCTCACTGAATTTATTTGAAAAAATTACAGATATTTTAAATATAATTTTATAGGATAAATATGATGTATTATTGAATAAAAGGTGAGGTGATCTTATATGAAAATTTTTGAAATTGAAGAATATTTGAATTCGATTTTAAAACCCGAAGAGTTCAATGATTACTGTCATAACGGTGTTCAGGTTGAATGTGACAGAGATATCAAAAAGGTGGCGGTGGGAGTATCATTCAATTTTGAATTCGCTGAAAAGGCTTTGGAGAACGGTGCGGATTTATTGCTGGTTCATCACGGTATTTTCGGAAAAGATTTTTTTTCACTGAAAGGTTTTTTGAAAAAAAGGGTGGGATTACTGATAAAAAATGACATCGGACTCATAGGTTATCATCTTCCGCTCGATGCTCACCCTGTCTATGGAAACAACGCTTCAATAATGAAAAAATTGGGAATAAATGATTTTCTTCCCTTTGAAGTTGGATTCAAAGGGGAATTTTCACCCGAAGTTCCATTCGACGAATTTCTGGAGAAAATGAGCAAAATAATTCCCCGGGATAAATTCATATATTATAAAAATAATGATTATGTCAAAAAAATCGGTGTGTTATCCGGTGGGGGCAGCGCATATATGAATTCGCTTGAAAATGAAATCGATACTTATCTGACAGGCGAGGTCAAAGAGCATGTAAGGGATGTGGCCAGAGAGATGAAAATCAATTTTATAAACTGCGGTCATTACTCCACAGAGACTTTCGGAGTTAAAAATTTAGCAACTCTTTTAGAAGATAAATTTAACTTAGAAACCTTTTTTATAGACTATTATAATGAGGTGTAATTTTTTTGATTAAGGTGATCGTTTGAAGACAAAAATTTTTGAAAAAGATGAGCTTGATGAAAGTACCCTGGATAAAATAGGCGAAGATATAAGAAACGGCGCACTGGTGATCTTTCCAACCGAAACCGTCTATGGCATAGGAGCAAACGCATATGATGAAAATGCCTCAAAGAGGATATTCGAAGCGAAGGGCAGACCTTCCGACAATCCTCTGATAGTGCATGTCGATTCGCTCGAAATGGCGGATGAATGTATGGAAGAGGATATCCGTAAATATAAAAATATAATTTCAAGATTATGGCCCGGACCTATAACTTTTATTTTCAAAAAATCCTCTTCCGTTCCGTTGACAGTGACGGGAGGAAAAAATACCGTCGGTATAAGATTTCCTTCGAATAAAATTTCTCAGAAAATAATAAAACATTCGGGCGTTCCGATTGCGGCACCGAGTGCCAATATCTCAGGAAAGCCCAGTTCCACGAGGATCAATCACGTTATAAAAGATTTTTTAAACAGAGTTGATTACATCATTTCGGATGGAGATTGTTTTTTCGGTCTGGAATCTACCATCATCGATTTATCCGGTGATGCACCAACGTTGTTGAGACCGGGACCTATCTCGGTTGAAGATATCGAAAATATAATTCCGAATCTGGAAGTTCCGGATTTCGTGTACGCCAAAATCGATTATTCCGGCCCGGTTTTATCTCCCGGGATGAAATACAAACATTATTCTCCGGACATTCAGCTAGTTCTGATCGATTCGGAAGATTTCATAAATGAAGTCAGGAACATTTACAGAGAAGGTGATATCATTTTCTGCGATGATAATATGCTCCGGTTGCTTCCCGAAGATTTCGACAGAATATCATTGGGAAACTCCGACAATTTATACGATATTGCAAAAAATATTTTTTCCTTTCTGAGACTCGATTTTGATACGGAGAAAAAATACAGAAGAATAATCTGCCAGGGCTTTTCGAATTCAGGTATTGGTCTGGCAATCATGAACAGGCTCAGAAAAGCCGCAGATGTAATTCTGGAGTGATGATATGCTTTATGATGTGATAGGGCCGGTCATGATAGGACCTTCCAGTTCTCACACTGCTGGAATGGTTAAGCTGGGCAGAGCTTTTCATTATATCTTTAACGGTAAGATCGAAGAGGTTTGTTTTTATCTGAATGAACAGCTGTTTTCTACCTACAAAGGCCATGGCTCGGACAGAGCTTTACTTGGTGGGATAATGGGTATAAATGAATCCGACGAATCGCTGATATATTCCATCGATATGGCAAAGGATAAAGGTATAAAATATAGATTCATATGCACAAATTTTCCAGGGAAACATCCGAACACCGTAAAAATAGTCGGTAAAAACAAAAACAAAACCCTTTCGATGGAGGGCTGCTCGATCGGCGGAAGTTCAGTCATCATTAAAATGATCCAGAATCAAAAAGTGAATATCGTAGGGATTTTTCCGTCATTGATCATAAAGAACCGTGATGTTCCGGGCGCTCTGGCTTCGATTCTCTACATTTTAAGAAAAAATGATGTTAACATAAGTAATTTATCCCTCATCAGATCCGATAAGATCAAAAAAACGGCTATTTGCGTTATTGAACTGGACAACAAACCTTCATCGGCCGTCATAGAATGTATAAAAAAATTAAAAAATGTTCTGGAAATTTCGTTCATGCCGAAACTGGAAGTGAATTTATGAAGTTCGAAACCCTCGTCTCAAAAATCGATAATGAAAATTCTTTGAAAGATATAATTCTGAACTGGTATTATTATTCCACGGGAAATTCTGTCGAAAAGTTCGAGGAATACTGTGAATTTCTCATAGAAGAAATGTTTTCGAGTTATATAAACAACAGGGAAAAAATAAATAAATCACTGGCCGGCTGGGTCGGCGATAATGCGAAGAAGATGAGATTCCATAACGCCCTTTTCCTGAGCGAGACTGTGAAATTCGCTGTTGAAGTTGCGTTGACGATTTCAGAAAGCAACGCATCAATGGCCAGAATTGTGGCATGTCCGACGGCAGGAGCCTGTGGAATTATTCCCGGAGTGCTCATCTCCTTGAATAAATATAAAAAGATCGACAAAAAGACTCTTAAAAATTCATTCGTCGTCTCCAGCGCCCTGGGAGAACTGATCAAAAGAGAAGCCTCTATTTCCGGAGCGGTTGGCGGTTGTCAGGCGGAAATCGGAACTGCGGCTGCGATGGCCTCTCTGCTTATCGTTTATTCATTCGCACCGGATAATAAAAGAGCTATTTTATCCGCTCCCGCTCTGACTCTCAAGTCAATCATGGGACTGGTCTGTGATCCGGTGGGAGGATATGTTGAAATCCCTTGTGTCAAAAGAAACGCCTTTGCCGTTTCAACTTCCTTCACTTCGGCTGAAATGGCCCTGGCCGGAATAGAGTCGAAAATTCCCGTGGATGAGGTTATCATCGCCATGGGACAGGTTGGCAGATCGCTCAATGAAGAGCTCAGAGAAACCGGTAAGGGAGGCATTGCAGCGAGTAAAACGGCTAAAAAAATGATTAAAGATTTTAAAGATGTTGACATTGCCTATTAAAAAAGTTAAAATACAACGACCGTTACTCGGTAATGGCATAACCTTTACTTGGTAATCGGAATTCGTTTGGAGGTTTGGACATGAAAGTAGACAAACAGGAAATCATTCAAGAATATCACATTAACGACAAGGACACCGGTTCAACTGAAGTACAGATAGCAATTCTTTCACACAGAATCAAACATTTGACTGAGCACTTGAAAGTCCACAAAAAAGATTTTCATTGCAGAAGAGGTCTTTTAAAGATGGTTGGAAGAAGAAGAAAAATGCTAAGATACGTTAAGAAAAACAAACCGGAAGTTTATCTTGACTTGATTAAGAAATTAGGGATTAGAGGATAATTATATGATGTATGATAGGGGAGCGGGATACCGCTCCCTTTTTATGCATGAAAGAACATGAAATAAATTGAGGTGTAAAAAATGGGTTTAAATTATAATGTATGGGAAAAAGATTTTTTCGGAAAAACACTGAGAATTGAACAGGGAAAGATGGCCAAGCAGGCGGGTGGCTCGTGTTTGGTAAAATACGGCGAATCGGTTATTTTATGTACTGTGGACGGTAACGAAAATCCTATAGATGGTGACTTTATGCCACTCACAGTTGAATATTCCGAAAAATTTTATGCGGCCGGAAAAATTCCTGGCGGATTCAATAAAAGAGAGGGCAGACCTTCCGTTGAAGCCATTCTGTCTTCAAGGTTGATCGACAGACCTTTGAGACCTTTGTTCCCTGAGGGAATGAGGAATGAGATCAATGTAATAGTAACGGTATTATCTGCCGATCCCGATTGTTATCCCGACACTTTGGGAATTTTCGGGAGTTCTTTCGCTTTGAATATTTCAAGAATACCGTTTGAGGGCATCGTTGCTGGGGTAAGAATCTGCAGAAAAAATGATGAATTCATCGTATTTCCTTCGGAAAAAGATCTCGAAGATTGTGACCTAGATATCGTCGTTGCCGGTACCAAAGATGCCGTAACAATGGTAGAGGGAGAAGCAAAAGAGGTATCTGAAAAAGTTATGGTGGACGCGATCGAAACTGCACATAATGCAATTAAAGAACTGGTATCATTTCAGAAGGAAATGATTTCGTCTTTCAACGTTGAAAAATTTGAGATCGAAATACCCGAAGCTCCCGAAGGATTCGTTGAGGGATTTGAAAAATTAATCGACCCGGAGAAGATTCTGGAAAACATGGACGTACCCGGAAAAAAAGCAAAGGACAAGGCATTAAAAGAGTACAGAGATGAATTGATTGAAAAATACAGGGAAGAAGCTTCGGAAAAATTCGATGAGGAAGAATTCGACAACAACCTTTCTTTTATAAAGAATTTCTATCATGACAAAGAAAAAGAATTGATGAGAAAAAGAATAATAGAACAGGATAAAAGAATGGACGGAAGAAAATCCACCGAGATCAGGCCCATCACGTGTGAAGTCGATATTTTACCGAGGACTCACGGTTCGGCACTCTTCACCAGGGGAGAAACACAGAGTCTGGGAATAGTAACGTTGGGAACACCTGATGATGAGCAGATAATCGATACGTTATTTGAAGATAAAAAAAGCACTTTTATGTTACATTACAACTTCCCTCCTTTCAGTACGGGCGAGGTGAAGAGACTGAGAGGTCCGGGAAGAAGAGAGATAGGTCACGGTCATCTTGCGGAAAGAGCTATAAAAGCCATGATGCCAAGTGTCGAGGAATTTCCGTATACGGTGAGAATCGTTTCCGAGATACTGGAATCTAACGGTTCATCCTCCATGGCAACCGTATGCTCCGGTACCCTGTCGTTAATGGCCGCAGGAGTTCCACTCAAAAAACCCGTTGCGGGAGTGGCTATGGGATTAATTCAGGAACCCGATGGAACGGTCGTTCTCACCGACATCCTTGGAAATGAGGACCACATGGGAGATATGGATTTCAAAGTAACCGGTACAAAAGACGGAATAACGGCATTTCAAATGGACGTTAAGATCTCCGGTGTTACTGAGGAAATCATGATAAAAGCTATGCAGCAAGCGAAAGAAGCGAGATTATCCATTCTGGAAAAAATGACAGACACCATAGAAAAACCGAGAGAATCCGTTGGAAAATATGCCCCTGTCGTAACTTTGGTGGATATTCCAAATGATAAAATCGGTGAATTGATCGGCTCCGGAGGGAAAGTAATCAAAAAACTCACGAGCGAGTACGATGCAGATATTTTTATCGATGATGAAAAGAATCAGGTTAAGATAATTTCAAACAACCCTGAAAAGGCTGAAAAGCTGCTCAAAATTGTCAACATAATCGCGAATGGCCCCGAATACGGCAAAAAATATATTGGTAAGATTTCCAGAATAGAAAAATACGGCTTTTTCGTTGATGTCGCTCCCGGTGTCGTCGGAATGATACACAGTTCAAAGACTGGCGAAGATTTCAAAACATTCATGAAAAAATATGATTTGAATTCGGAAATCGATGTAGTCATAACCGGAAAAGATAACATGGGCAGAATACAGATGAAACTATTCGGCGTAGAAGATAACGGCGATGATGAAAATAATAAAAGAAGAACTTACAACAGAAATAACGATAAACGTGATTATAAAAGAAGAAATGGAGGCCCTAAAAAATCTTGATTTTCAGAGAAGAAAAAGTATCATATGAAATACTCAATAACAATGTAACTTATTTTGCGCAAAAGAAGAAAGAATCCCGGACGGTTTCTCTTGCTTTTGCAGTTAAGGTCGGGTCCTCCGTTGAAGATGATGTAAATAACGGTATATCACATTTTTTAGAACATATTCTATTCAAAGGTACGCTTACAAGAAATGCATACAACATTAAGGAACCCATTGAAAGAGTGGGCGGTAATCTGAACGCTTACACGGGAAGGGTATCCACCGTATTTTTTGCAAAAGTACCCGATACATATGCCGAAGAGGCCTTCGATATTCTTTATGACCTGATATCAAATCCCATGATGATGAAAGATGACATAGAACTGGAAAAAACAGTCGTAACTGAAGAAATCGCCTTTTCAAAGGACGATCCTTTCGATCAGATATATGATAACACCGTTGAAAAACTGTGGACCAATTCTTTTGGAAAAAATATACTGGGAACCAAAGAAACCGTGAGTAAATTCGAACAAAAATCTCTCATGGATTTTTTCAGAAATTATTACACATCCAACAGATTAGTTTTTGGTATGACCGGAAACGTGAATGACGAATTCATTAAAAAAACGAAGGAAAAAATTTCGGGTTACAACAAAAAGTCGGGAAATATTCATGTGGGATCACCGGAAATTATCAAATCGCCTGTTTATCTGATAAACAAAAAAAAGGATTTACAGCAGGCACACGTTCTGTTTTCGGTAGAGGCACCCGGCAGGAAAAATCAAAAGAATTTTGAGGCATTTAAACTCTTCAATATCATTTTTGGAAGCGGAATGAGTTCTATAATATTTCACAACATAAGAGAAAAACTCGGAATGGTTTATAACATAGATTCCGAATTTATTAGTTATAAGGAATCGGGTACCTTCTTCATTTCGGCGCTGACAAATCCTAAAAATCTAAAAAAGGTCAGAAATAAACTTTATTCTGAAATCAATAACCTGATAAAAAACGGAATAACCAAAGAACAATTCAATTATGGGAGAGAAAGATTGAAGGGAAAACTTCTTATTTCCACCGAAGGCACTTTTCCAACGCTTTCAAGAATAATTGATGATATTATCATAAACGAAAGACTGATACAGATTGAACACATTTTAAAATTCATAGATGAAATTAAAATCGATGATGTGAATGAAATACTCATAGATACATTGAAGAAAAGCTGGAATATCACATATTTGTTACCGGAACAGACAAAAATTGACAAAATCGAACCATTCGAATTTTAGGGAGGATAGAAATGAAAATCAAAGATATTCTTTTTGAAATTAAAAAATACGATTTTTATAAACCATTTCATATTACAAACAGCATATCGACTTCAAAGGATAACATTGAAATCACTTTAATTACCGATACCGGTATAACAGGAAAGGGAGAGGCTTCATCATCATTCAGGGTCAACGGTGAAAATGTGAGTGCTCTGTACAATTCCAGGGATCAGATAATTCAGTTGATAAAAGGAATGGATGTAACGAATTACAGAAAAATTTTCAACCAGATCGACAAAATCGGCAGAACATCCCCAAGCTTGAAAGCGGGGGTACAATTCGCCGTTCTGGATGCCCTTTCAAACTATCTGAATTTCCCCGTATATAAATTATTAGGTGGAGAAAAAGATCATGTGGTTACGGATAAAACGATTTCAATAGGAACACTGGAAGAAACGTTGGAAGAAGCCGAAGATCTCAGTAAAAAAGGATTTAGATATGTAAAGATGAAAGTCGGAGAAGATATTAAATCGGATATTGAAAGATTGACAGCGGTGAATGAAAAATTCAATTTTGAAGGATTCATAGTGGATGCGAATATGGGATATTCGGTTAAAGAGGCTATAACCTTTTCGGATGCCATGTACAGAGAATCCGTTCCAATAAATGTGTTCGAACAACCTGTTCATTATTCGGATTTCGATGGTTTAAAAGTGATCAGATATGCATCGAGATATCCGGTCGGTGCGGATGAAACGATAAAGACAAAATATGATGCCCTGAGATTGATCAAAGATGACTGTGTTGATTTCATCAATATAAAACTCATGAAATCCGGCGTATCGGATGCTTTATCTATAATAGAAATATCCAGAACCGCAAACGTATCTTTAATGATAGGATGTATGAGTGAATCGGCAATCGGTGTGAATCAAAGCGTACAACTGGCCGCCGGAACGGGAGCCTTCGCGTATTGTGATCTCGATTCACATCTGTTACTGAAAGAATGTGGCGAATATAAATTCAAGACGGTGGGAGATAAACTGTATCCTCACTGATTCTTCAAATAAAAATTACGACAAAAAGTGCAAACCGTTCGGTTTGCACTTTTTTTAGTTGTACTACTCAAAATAAAAGAAAAGTTGATATTTTAAGAATATTATTAATTATTAGCTGTAAACGGCTATAAACTGGTATAATATTGGTATTTTTTGATTAAATGTGTTTTTAATAGTTTTGTATGTATAGTATAATTAATTGAATAGCACAATTAATGTTTTGTGAGGTGATGTGGTGAACAAATACGTAATAGGTATAGATGTAGGAACAACTTCAGTAAAGGGAATTTTAGTCGACAAAAATGGAGAGATTATATATTCATCTACATCTCCCGTTACACTGTTAACTCCAAAACCGGGCTGGGCCGAAGAAGATCCTCTGGAATGGTGGGAAGCGACAAAAAATGTTTTAAAGGATATAAATCTGAAAAATCCGGTAAAAATAGAAGCGATATCCATCAGCGGACAGATGCACAGCATGGTCTCTCTCGATAACAATTACAATATTTTGAGAAACGCAATTTTGTGGTGTGATCAAAGAACGGGAACTGAATGTGAAAAACTCACGGAATTTTATGGAACGGAAAAAGAGGTCATAAAAATATTCGGGAATCCGTTTTTAACAGGATTCACAGCTCCGAAAATTCAGTGGTTGAAAACAAATGAAAATGATAATTTCAAAAAATTACATAAAATACTATTACCAAAAGATTTTATCGCATTCAAGATGACCGGTGATTTCGCTATCGAGCAGTCCGATGCCTCTGGAACTTCTTTATATAAGGTAAAAGAAGGAGTTTATGACAAAAAATTACTGGAAAAATTGAGCATAACCGAAGAACAGCTTCCGGAAATAATTCCTTCAGGTGGTCTGATCGGCAGAGTTGATTGTGAAGAACTGCCCTTCTTAAAAGGTGTGAGTGTTGTTTCCGGCGGGGCGGACAACGCAGCAGCCGCTTTTGGTTGCGGAATAGAAAAACCCGGAGATGCTATGGTGAGTCTCGGTACTTCAGGTACTGTAGTGGCGGTTACAGAATCTCCCGACGAAGATATTTCGGGAAAAATTCATTTGTTTGCACATGTTAAGGAAAATACTTTTTATCATATGGCTGTTATTCTATCGGCCACCAATTCTCTCAACTGGTTTCTGAAGAATTTCTTAAATGATTCTCCTCTGGATAAAATAAATGAACTGGTTGAGAAAAGCCGGCCGGGATCAAACGGTCTGATCTTTTTACCATATTTGAATGGCGAAAGAACCCCTCATAAAAACCCGAATGCACGCGGCGTTTTTTTCGGAATGTCTTCTTTTCACAATAAATCCGATATGCTCAGATCGATTTATGAAGGCGTGGTCTATGCGTTGAGAGAGGGAGGCGAATGTATAAAAGAACTTGGAAATAATTTTGAATCAATAAAAGTAGTCGGTGGAGGTTCGAGGAGTGATGTTTGGTGCCAAATGATCGCCGATAATTTCAAACTCACAGTAAACAGGCTTAAAGTTGATGAGGGAGCCGCTTACGGGTCGGCAAGATTGGCCGGGAATTATGTCAACTTCAACACGGATGAATGGATTGAAATAACAGACACTTTCAACCCAACAGAAAGTAATTTTAATAAATATGACAGTTTATTTGTTGAGTATAAAAACTTATATAATTCTTTAAAAAATGATTTTGATGTTATTTCAAAATATCAAAGAAGTTAAAGGAGGAAAATAAAATGAAAAAATTTTTCGAAGACATCCAGATAAGTTTTGAGGGTAAAGATTCCATAAATCCTCTGGCATTTAAATATTACAACAAAGACGAAGTTATTCTCGGAAAAAAAATGGAGGACCACCTCAGATTCGCCGTTGCATTCTGGCATACAATGAATGTTCAGGGAAGGGATATGTTTGGCGAAGAAACGATGACCCGTCCCTGGAATTCGATTTCCGATCCGATCGAAAGGGCGAAGGCAAAGATCGATGGAATTTTTGAATTCTGTGAGAAATTGAGCGTGAAATTTTTCTGTTTCCATGACAGGGATATTTCTCCCGAAGGTGCCACGCTGAGAGAAACCAATAAGAATCTGGATATTGTCATAGACTATATAAAAGAAAAATACAAAAGCAGCAATGTCAGGCTTCTCTGGGGAACCGCCAATTTATTCAACAACAAGAGATTTCTGCACGGCGCTTCAACTACCAGCAATGCCGACGTTTTCGCTTATTCGGCGGCGCAGGTGAAGAAAGCCCTGGAAGTAACGAAAGAACTGAACGGACAGAATTATGTTTTCTGGGGCGGTAGAGAAGGTTATGAAACACTTTTAAATACAAATTTTAAACTCGAACAGGAAAACCTCGCCAGATTTTTGCATATGGCTGTTGATTACGCTGAAAAAATCGGATTCAAGGGACAGTTCCTGATTGAGCCGAAACCGATGGAACCGACAAAACATCAGTACGATTACGATGCCGCAAACGCTTATGCTTTCTTACTGAAAAACAATCTGCAGGATAAGTTCAAGTTGAATTTGGAAGTAAATCACGCGACGCTCTCCGGTCATACATTTGAACACGAAATAAGGTATGCAAGAACGAACGGCATTTTGGGAAGTCTTGACGCCAACCAGGGTGATCTTTTTCTGGGATGGGATACGGATCAATTTCCAACGAATGCCTATATCACCACTCTGGCGATGTACGAAGTTCTCAAAGGAGGCGGAATCAATCCGGGCGGCTTGAACTTCGATGCCAAGCTCAGAAGGCCTTCTATAGATCTCGAAGATCTTTTTATCGGTCATATTGCCGGTATGGATACTTTTGCTCTGGGTTTGAAAGCTGCCGCCAAATTGCTCGAGGAAGGACTGCTTGAAAAATTCGTAGAGGAGAAATATTCATCCTTCGATTCCGGAATCGGAAAGAGCATAGTCGAGGGAAAAGAAAATTTCGATTCGCTTGAAAAATATATAATCGACAAAGGTGAAATAATCAATAAATCAGGAAAACAGGAATATCTGGAAACGCTTGTCACGCGAGCTATAGTAAAAGCCCTTTAATAAGAAATGCGAGTTATTCACTCGCATTTTTTCTTATTCTCAACATTTCTTCATGCTCCTGAGTTATCTCTTTTATTAAATCCAAAAATCCCCAGTTCAGATTTGTTGGAGTGGTGGTGGCAAAAATAGTTTTTCCATCCACTTTTTCTCTTATCACGGGAATATATTTCACTATCTCATCTCTGGAAAAATTATGAAATATCCCATAATTATATGGAAAAGTATTTTTCTCTTCCTTCGGTGTATGTTTATTCAACAATATCTCATACACCGGAAAGAATTCTATTCCATTACACTTAATAATTTCAAAATCTTCAGCCGTTTTTTCTAAAATATCGATATTTTTATTTTTTTCTGCAAAGCAAAATAACAGTGCTTTTCTATCCTTCAATAATTCCAACGATTTCTCGTCCATCTTATTCCTCTCATTTCAAATATTTATTAAACCAATCAATCATCGCATTCAATCTTTTTATCCGGTGAACAGGTTTTCCTGACCGGGATAGTTCATGGGTTTCACCTGGGAAAAGTATCATTTCCGTTTTTTTGCCCAGTCTTTTGAGTGTGGTAAAAAACTGCATCGCCTGTTGTACTTCACACCTGAAATCATTCAAAGAATGAATGAAGAGTATAGGAGTCTTCACATTTTTCGAATAAAATATCGGAGACTGCTTTATGAATTTATACGGCTCGGCCAAATAATCCTCACCGATCTGATCTTCGCTGAAATAATAGCCAATGTCGGTGGAACCGTACATTGAAAACCAGTTTGAAATTGATCTTTGAGATACAGCAGCTTTGAAAAAGGTAGTATGACCGACGATCCAGTTCGTCATAAAACCACCGTAGGAACCACCGGTGACACCTATTCTATCTTTATCTATAAATTTATAATTTTCAATACAAAACTCAACGAACTCCATTATATCCTTGAAATCCCTCTCTCCGTAATGCTTGAGAATATCTGCGAAATCGCTTCCGTATCCGGAACTTCCCCTCGGATTACACGCGATAACGACGTATCCCTTTGAAGCGAGGGCCTGAAACTCATGCATATAGGAATTACCATAAGCGGTTCTCGGCCCTCCATGAATTTCCAGAATCGCGGGGTATTTTTTGTTTTCATCTTCGAATTCCGGGGGAAATAATATCAATCCGTCTATCTCTTTCCCATCGGAACTATTGAATTTTATGAATTTTACTTCAGAATTCACTTTTTTATAAAACCAGTCGTTGTATTCAGAAACTTTATAAAAATCAGAATAATCATAGTAATAAATTTCAGAAGGCGTTATGCTTGAAGATCTTATAAAAGCGACGTTGTTAGCAGAACTGATATCGAAATCGGTAATACTGGATTCGAAATTGACCTCTTTTTTTATCTCAGCTTTTGAGGAAATCGAATAAATTGATGTATGTATCCCTTCCGTTGCTATGAAATATAGGCGTTTATCATGAACTTTAAAGTTTCTTCCCGCGACACCCAGAACATCGCTGTTCAGTGAATTACCCAGAGAAAATTCATTTTTCTTTGGATCTATAAGCATTTTGAGCATCTTCGTATCTGTATCATATATGAAAAGCGTGGGACTCGTTGCAAATCCTCTGGATTCATCACTCGCCAGGATGAATATACTTCTGTTATCACTCCAGAGTACCTTGGACACAGTATAGCCCTCTATACCGATTTCTTCTTTTTTATCTTCTTTCAAATCGTATAAAAATGCGGAAGCTTTCACGGGATCTTCGGGATTTTTATTCAAACACACGGCCAATCTCCTGCCGTCATCCGATAGATCAAAATTATTGACATTTACAAATCCTTTGATCAGGCATTCTTCTTTCTTCGTTTTAAGATTGAATTTGAAAAGATGATTTCCCACATCCTCCCTAAACCCCTGTCCATTCGCTAAAAACGGGATATGTTTGAAATGATATATTTTTTTATCGTCTTCTTCTTTTTCAATTTTCTTTCCGTCGTATCTTTCATTTTTTGTATAGAATATTTCATTCTTTTTCTTCCACTGTATGTTTGCCGGTGAATCTGAATATTCTTTTATCAACTCCGCCTCGCCGAATTCCATGGATATTTTGTATAATCCAATTTCCTTTTTGTCTTTATCCCTTTTGGAAAGAAAAATAACCTCGTTTTTCTCGGAATTAAAAACAGGGTTGGAATCGTTTACTCCGGCCGTTAATCTCTTGAAGCTTTTTTCATTTAAATTATGTATCCATATACTGCTTTCGTAAGTATTTTTCTCTTCATTCAAAACTTTTTTTACAAACAGAAAAGAATCGTTGTCAATAAAATTTACAGCGCCTAAAATTTTATAATTGTAAATATCTTCCACTTTCAATTTTTTCATACATACCTCCTTTGAATTTCAGAAAAAATTTTGTATAATTCAGATGACATGTTTTCATTATACTATTTTCTGATTATTAATAACGCTTGCCATATGAAAAGTATAATATTTTTATTTATATAATTTTTCTTTGCCTAAATATATAATTCATATAAATTTTACTTATTACGGAAAAAAAGAACTCATTTAATGATACAATAACTGAGGTTACTTATGCTTGAAACGGGTTTTAAAACCTTTAAGGTACCTTTTTCAGCAAATTTATAAGCAAAAGAGGAGGTGCGATAGTGTACGCAATCATTGATAATTCAGGAAGACAGTACAAGGTAGAAGAAGGCGTTACTATAGCCACAGAAAAGCAGAAGAATTACAAAGAGGGTGACACTATTGAATTCAACAGAGTTTTAATGCTCAAAAATGGTGAAGATACGAAAATCGGAAAACCTTACCTTGAGAACGTAAAAGTCGTTGGAAAAGTGTTGGAAAATGTAAAGGGCAAGAAAATTCGAATCGTTAAATTTAGATCAAGGAAAAATTCCAAAACTATCAAGGGTCATAGACAGACTTATACGAATGTTCTGATCCAGAAAATAGAGTATTAGGTGGAGGTGATCTGATGGCCAGAAAAGGTTCCAATAGAACTAACGGAAGAGACAGTAATCCGAATTATTTGGGAGTTAAAAGAGGAGAAAATTGTTCGGTAAAAGCCGGAACGATTATTTTAAGACAGAGAGGAACAAAGATACATCCCGGCGAAAATGTTGGTTGTGGAAAAGATTTTACACTATATGCTTTGAAGGACGGGAAGGTTCATTTTTCCGTTAAAAGAAACAGAAAAATAGTCAGTGTAAATCCAGAACCTGAAACATTATAATTACAAAGCGAGGTATATATATGATATCAAATAAAACGCCTATTTGTACGTACGGAAGAAATTCAAAGACAGTTCAAACTAAACGAAAAGGTGAAATAGAGAAAATTGAATCTTATATAAAAGATGTTAATGGAGAAAGACTTGAAAGAAAGTGGATCGTGGTCGATGCCGCAGACAAGCCACTTGGAAGACTGGCGGTTCAGATTGCAAGAATTCTTCAGGGCAAACATAGACCTTATTACACACCAAACGTTGATACAGGAGATTTTGTGATCGTAATAAATGCTGAAAAGGTAGCATTAACAGGAAACAAACTTCTTGATAAAAAGTACTACAGACATTCCGGATATCCCGGCGGAATAAAAGAAAGAACAGCTCAGGAAATGAGACAAAAATTCCCTATTAAGATGGTTAAGCTTGCAGTGAAAAGAATGCTTCCTAAGAATGTTTTGGGACAGCAGATGTTGAAAAAGTTGAAAGTTTACGAAGGAAATGAACACAAACATCAAGCTCAAAAACCAGAACTTATGGAAATTCTTAAATAGGAGGGAAATAGATGACAGATTATTACGGAACAGGTAGAAGAAAAGCTGCAGTAGCGAGAGTAAGATTAAGACCGGGCGAAGGAAAAATTAAAATAAACGGAAAAGAAATATCGGATTTCAAAGATTATCTGGATAATGACGGATGGGTAAGGCATGCATTGAGACCTATCGTGGCTACCGAACAAATGGGAAAATTCAATTTTGTTATCAGAGTGAATGGTGGCGGTTTGTCCGGTCAGGCAGGTGCAATAAGATTGGGTTTGGCAAGGGCATTGATTCAATTTAACCCCGACCTGAAAGCGATATTGAGAAAAGAAGGATTGTTGACCAGAGATTCCAGAGTAGTTGAAAGAAAGAAATACGGATTGAAAAAAGCCAGAAGATCCCCACAGTTCTCTAAACGTTAATCTTTTTCATATAGATAAGGGACCTATGATGGTCCTTTTTTTGCGTGGTGATATAAATATCCGATTTGAAAAAAGTTATTGAAGAAATAAAAGAATCAATTGATATTGTCGATTATATAGGAAGATCTGTCAATCTGTCAAAGGTTGGCAGTTATTACAGAGGATTATGTCCTTTTCACAGTGACAATGACCCATCGTTTTATGTTAATCCGAAAAAAAATTTTTATCATTGCTTTGGTTGTGGAGAAAAAGGCGATATAATAACTTTTATTCAGAAGACTGAAAATTTGAGTTTTATCGAAGCGCTGGAAAAATTATCATCGATATCCGGAATCCAATTGCCGGAAACCAAAAGAGATAAAAATTATAGTTTATACGAATCTTTGAGGCATGCCGTAAATTTTTATCACAATAATTTGTTGAATGAAAAAAACAGAGAAACACTCAAATTTCTCCGGGAAAACAGAAAGATTTCAGATTCGACCATAAACGAATTTAAATTGGGTCTTTCAAAAGACAATAACCAGTTTCAGAAATATTTGAAAACCGAAATGAACGTCGATGAAAATTTCCTGTTCAGGACGGGGTTATTCTATCGTAAAAACGGAGTGATAGCAGAAAAATATGATAACAGAATAATAATACCCATAGATAATCTGTCCGGAAAAACTGTCGGTCTTGGGGGGAGGATCTTACCCGGATCGAATGGAGCAAAGTACATCAATTCTTCCGAAAGTCCGATTTTTAAAAAAAGTTTTCTGTTGTTCAACGCCCACAGAGCTTTTCCAATAGTTAAAGTCCTGGATTTCTGTATCATTGTAGAAGGATATTTTGATGTGATAAGTCTGTGGAATAAGGGCATAAAAAATACGATCGGTGTTCTTGGAACGAATCTGACGACATATCATTTAAAAAATATAAAGAATTTCACCAACAATGTCATGGTGTTTTTCGATTCCGATAACGCCGGAATGGAAGCAACATTGAAAGCAGTTGATAAATTGGAGGAAAATGGATTTTCGGTAGCCGCGGTCTTATCGAATAAATACAAAGATCCGGGCGAACTGTGTGAAAAAGAAAACTATGAATTCATAAAATCTGTGATAGGCGGTGCTATAAGCGGCTGTGAATTCAAAGTTCATTATTTTTCAAAGAAAGTGCAATTGAATTCCGTTGAAGGTAAGAGAAAACTCATCACTCTTCTTAAACCCTTTATTATGAAATATTTAAAATTGGGCGATGAATTGAACTACAGGAAGATAATTAAAATCTTATCTGAGAAAACCGGATTGAATGAGGATATATTGATCAGAGGTTTAAAGGGCTCAAAAAAAACGGTCGGAATAGACAGAAGAAAGAAATTCGGTTTGAAGGAGAGGGAATTGTTATCTATTTTTTTCAATGGAATTCAGAACAGATCCAGGGTGATAAAAATTTTAGAAAATTTGGTTTTATCTGAAAAATTGAAAAAAATCCTGCCCTATATGAAAAAGGATATGGAACTGGAAGAAATAGCCCGGAATTTAAACGGGGAAGAAAGAGCAGCACTGATTGAAATCAGCGACGTTGAAATCGAAGAAGAGAAAGAAGAAAAGATACTGGAAGAGTATGAAAATGTTATTCGGCAAAAGAGTATCAGCAAAGATCTGGAAACGATTAAACGAGAATTACAGAATGAAAAAAATCCCGAAAGAAAAAAAGAACTTTTGTTGAAAAGTATAGAATTAAGAAAAAAAATAAATTGAAATTTGGATGGTGATTTAATGGCGAAAGATCAGAACCTTACAAATAAGGACGTGAAACTCCTTCAGAAATACGCAGAAAAAATTTCTAAAAAAAGAAAGTCTAAATCATCAAAGAAAACCACGAAATTTAATGAAAAGGATATTCAAAAAAGAATCAATGCTTTAATTGAAAAGGGAAAAAGGGACAAATATATCACTTATGAAGACATCGATAACGCGATTCCACCAGAATATGACGGTTTTGATTCAAATTTCGTAGAAAAAATTTATGAGTCCTTCGAAAAAGAAAGAATAGTAATTTTAGAAAAGCCCCCGGAAACCGATGACGATGAAGATGATGAGGACAGCAAAGAAATTGAATCATTGATCACTTCAACACCGGAGATGTATGACAACATATCTTTAAAAGATCCTATAAAGATGTATCTGAAAGAAATCGGTAAAATTTCTTTGCTCACACCAAGTAAAGAGAGAGAACTCGCACGAAGAGCTCAAAAAGGAGAAACAAAATCAAAAGAAGAATTAATAACCGCAAATCTCAGACTGGTGGTTTCAATCGCGAAAAGATATATTGGAAGAGGACTATCGTTTCTGGATTTGATTCAAGAGGGAAATATAGGCCTGATAAAGGCCGTTGAAAAGTTTGACTGGAAAAAGGGTTATAAATTCAGTACTTATGCAACCTGGTGGATAAGACAGGCGATTACAAGAGCCATAGCCGATCAGGCAAGAACCATAAGAGTTCCCGTTCACATGGTTGAAACCATTAATAAATTGAATAAAGTTATAAAAGAACACATGCAAGTTCACGGAGAATACCCCAGTGTGGAAGAACTGGGTAAATTGACGGGAAAAACCCCCGAAAAAATTGAAGAAATCCTCGCGGCCTCCAAAGAAACGGTTTCACTCGAATCACCTATAAGCGGTGATGAGGAATCTACGATGGGGGATTTTATTCATGATGATTCTTTAGATCAGCCCGAAGAGGCAGCGATGAAAATGTTGCTGAGGGAACAGATCGATCAGATCCTGGATACCCTCAGTCCCAGAGAAGCGATGGTGTTGAAAATGAGATATGGTTTGCTCGATGGTAAAACCAAGACTCTGGAGGAAGTCGGACAGTTTTTCAATGTTACCAGAGAAAGAATAAGACAGATTGAGGTTAAGGCTCTCAGAAAGCTGAGACATCCGTCAAGAAGTAAAGCTCTTAAGGCGCTGATGGGTTTATTAAATAATTCAAAGAAAGAGTAATAAAATATAACTAAAACGTAATTTTATTATATTTAAAAGGGTTATACTAGGAAAGTAGGGTAATCACGTTTTAATTGGGAGTGTATTTTTGTGGCAAGGTCTAACGAAAGATCCATTTCTAAGAATCCTAAGATTATGTCACAGTATGATTTGTTGAAGCGTATAAACTCCGGTGATTTTAAATTGATCGAAGAAATTAAAAACAGATTGGGTTCAAGTGAAAATTTAAAAGGGCAGTCGAGATGAAATCGACTGCTTTTTCTTTTAAGAAATATTATCTGGATGTTTACAGAGGAATAAAACTCGAAAACATAAATCTTGAAATACCAAAAAATAAAACTTCTATCGTTTATGGTTCTTACAATTCGGGAAAAACCCTGTTTCTTCAGACCTTTTCGAGAATGTATGAAGAAATATATCAAAAATATCAGAATAAGGGTGAAATCCTTTTCAAAGATAAGAACATTCTGGAATATGATAAATATGACCTGAGAAAAAAAGTGGCGTATCTGGATAATAATTTTCTCAATGCTCTCAGGTATTTTAAAATCGAAGAGCTCATATCGCTTCATTATGGTGAAAGGATAATATTTGAAAATTTTTCTCAATCCTACCTGAACATTCTGGAAGAACTGGATCTGCTTGATGATCTCTCGAAACTGTATTCAAAAAAAATTAATTTCATGAACAATTTCACGAGATTGAAGCTATTGATATTTCTTTCCTTTACCTCTAATTCAGAATTTGTGATCTACGACAATTTCTTGGACAAGGCCGATGACGATACGGTTGCACGAATATTTAATCATATTGCCAATAATAAAGAAAAAAAGTCATATTTGATTTCAACGAGGAATATAAAAAGATTTCTGCCGTATGCTGATTTGTTGTTATTTATTAAAAATGGTAAAATAATATATCATGGTGATTCTGGGGGATTTTTGAACTTAGAAGAAACTTAGTATAAACATGGTGGAGGTGTATTTCGTGAAAGTAATGACTATTACTTTAAATCCTGCCTTAGATTTAGAATACATAATAGAAAATTTTCATACAAATTCTTTTTTCAGAATAGACGAACCTGTGGCACTTCCCGGTGGAAAGGGAATAAATGTATCGTTGTTTTTAGCAGGTCTGGGAATAGAGAGCATAGCCATTGGGTTTTTGGGTGGATTTGTAGGAAATTTGCTGGAGGAATCTCTTAGAAAAGTTTCTGATAATATTTATACTAATTTTGTAAGAGTTGAAAGCGAAACAAGACAGGATATCACAATAGTTGATCCTGTGAATGACTCAATAACTGAAATAAACAGCAAGGGACCCGATATAACTGAAAATGAACTAAATATGTTTCATAAAAGGCTTTCTACCGTGCTGAACTACGTTGACATCGTGGTGGCTTCCGGAAGTTTGCCGAATATTCCGAAAAAACATAAAGCGTATCTGGAAATCGCTGAAAAGGTCTGCGAAGCCGGAAAGATATTCATATCGGAGTGTTCGAGTGAATATATTGAAGATCTCGTTGAAACCGGTTGTATAACCGTAGCGAGACCTGATTTAAGGGGAAAAGAAAAATTATTTGGGAAGAAACTCATTTCATATAAAGACTACATCGATTCTGCAAAATATATTGTAGATAAAGGTACTGAACTGGCCATCTTATCGTATCATATAAGAGGTGATATAATTGCAACAAAAGAGGGTGTATGGCTGTTCAGCACAAAAAAGAAAATAGAAAAATCTCACCTTTTAGGTGCAGGAGATAGCTATATTGCCGGGGTAGTATATTATCTTATGAATTACGATAAAAATTACTTTGAAGCTGCTAAGTTTGGCATGTCTTCGGCGATGGCACAAAGTGAGAGCTTAGGAAAAGAATTGTTTACTTTAGAGAAAATAGAAGAATATAAAAATTCATTTGTGGTGGAAAGATTGGAGTGAGAACGTGTTAGTAAAAAACGCGATGATAAGGGATTTATCGGTTATATTTAAAGATGAAAAAGTTGAATCATTCGTTATTCAGTGTTTAAGACATAAAAAAACCGGATTACCGGTCGTTGACGAAGATTTTAAAGTCGTCGGTTATATAAGTGAAGAAAATATCATAAAGAGTTCTTTACCGAGTTATTTCAGCTTACTTCAATCGGCTTCGTTTATTCCGGATACACATCAATTTGTGAAAAAACTTGAGAAAATCAAGGACTATCCGGTATCCGAATTTATGACCAAACCTCCAATTACGGTCGGAGCGGAAGATACTCTGATTTATGCCGCGGATTTGTTTATAAAAAACAGTATTAAAGTATTACCCGTTGTGAACGATCAAAACATTTTGATCGGGGTTCTGTCAAGACTATATCTTATTCATGCGGCTTCTCATGGAAAAGTATCTGAAGAGTAATGAGGAAAAAAGTTTCATTTTATACATATGGATGTAAATTGAATCAATACGAAACACAGGGCATGGCTGAACTTTTAAAAGATGATTATGATGTTTCATTCAAAGGAGAAAATGCCGATATTTTCATTTTTAACTCATGTACGGTTACAGCGGAAGCTGAGAGAAAGTTGAGACAAAATTACAGAAGTTTAAAAAAAAAGAATGAGAACGCGTATTTCGTAGTCACAGGATGTTATTCACAACTCGATAAACAGCAATTTGAGAAACTCGGTTTTGATATTGTACTTGGAGTAAATGAAAAGACAAATATATTTAAATACATCGAAAAAGGCAGTTTTTCTACTCATGACACCGGTTTTTTTTCCGTTTTAAATTATCAGAATGATCATACGAGAGCTTTTATAGGCATCCAGGATGGATGCTTGAATGCCTGTGCATATTGCAGGATAAGACTGGCAAGAGGCAATAAAATAAAAAGCAAACCGGTAAAAAGTATTTTCAACGAAGTGAACTCTCTCGTTAAAAAAGGTTACAAGGAGATCGTCCTGACGGGGATAAATATCCTTTATTATGGGCGCGAGAAAGATACAAATATTTTAGATTTGTTGAAAGAACTCGATAAAATTGAGGGAGATTTCAGAATAAGACTGAGTTCTTTAGATCCAAAATTACTGAATTACAAAACGATCGACTATATTTTAGAAAATGACAGAATTGCCGATCATTTTCATCTTTCTTTACAGAGTGGGTCCGATGAGGTTTTAAAAAATATGAACAGGCAATATTCAACCGATGATTTTTTAAATATCGTTGAATACTGCAGAAAAGAGGACAGAAGATTTTCTTTCACCACGGACGTGATAGTGGGATTCCCGGGAGAGAGCGATAAAAATTTTTCTGAAACAGTGGATTTTATACGGAGAGTGAAATTTCTGAAGATACATATTTTTAAATTTTCTCCAAGAAAAGGAACCCCAGCATACGGATTTGAGAAAAAAATCGATCCGGTTTTGAAAAAGGAAAGAGCTCATATATTGAAGAACAAAGCGGAGGAAACAAAAAGGGATTTTTTAAAAGACAACATAAACTGTGTTTCAAGAGTCTTAATAGAAACCAGCGAAGGTAATTATTCAAGAGGTTATGATCAGTATTATATTTATCATTATCTGAAGGGGGATTTCGATTCCAATAATTTTATCAACGTAAAAATACAAAAAATATATAAAAATGGGGTGAATTCAAATGAAAAGCTTTTTTAAGTCTGAATGGCACGATGAAAGCGAAAAAGTGTTGACTTTAAGGGAAAAAGATTTGCTATTGGGAAACAATGTTTATGAAGTCATCAGGACTTACAACAGAATTCCTTTCGCTGTAAAAAAACACTTTGAAAGACTTAAAAAATCCTCTTCTATAATGCAAATACCCCTTGCATTCACATGTAAAGAGCTGTTTTCTATAATAAGAGAAGGTTTACAATTGAATAACAGTGAGGAAAACAGAGAATTCAGAATAAGAATCATACTGTTTTCCGGAGGAACAACAGACGATATTTTGATAAATTTTGAGCCGCTTCCTCCAATTTCTAAGGATATTTACGAACTCGGTGTAAATATTGGAATCTCTCCAATAATAAAACCATCGGGATGGATAGTCTCGCCGTATTTAAAAATTTCCGGACAATCATGGAATATGAGATCGAAAAAAATTATGAATGAAAGATACGATCTCATACTATTGAACGAAAGAGGTAATGTTTGTGAGGGAACGTATACGAATATCTTTCTTATTAAAGAAAATAAGATCGTTACCCCGGATATATTATCGGGAGTTTTATCTGGCATAACGAGAGAAAATATGATCAGTTTGATCAAATCACTGGAATTTGAATTACAAATAAGACCAGTGAGGTCATACGAGTTATTCGAAAGTTCCGAGATTTTCCTGACCCATACGAGTGCTGGTATAGTTCCAGTGAGAAAAATGGGCGAAAAAGTTTTGATCGAAGATTTCACCGACAACGTCACGAGGTTACTACTGGATAACTTCGAAGGATTTATAATGTCTGATGAGACTAACTGGGCAGGAGTATGATAAAATCTAATATGAAGGACATAAAGAGTATAATTCTTGAAGAGTCCGATAATAATTTTTTATTTAAAAAAATCGCGGTTTTATCTTTGGATAAAAATAAAAGAGAAGTCTTCGGAGAGAACTTTTATGACAATATTGAAATTGTCGGATTCAATGGAAAAGATTTAATTATAAAGTGCAAAAGTGGATTCTGGAAAAATGAGATCTTTTTAAACAAGTATAAATTTATAGATAATATAAACACATTTCTGAAAAAAGAATTGGTCAAAAACATAATTATCAAATAGATTCGGAGGATTATTTTTTAATGAAAACTGATTACAATGCAGGAAGTATTAAAATACTGAAAGGTTTGGACCCGGTGAGAAAAAGACCCGGTATGTACATTGGATCAACCGGTAAATCAGGATTACACCATTTAGTGTATGAAATAGTCGATAACAGTATTGATGAGGCCCTGGCAGGCTATTGTAAAAATATCTGGGTAACGGTATACGAAGACAACTCGGTTAAGATAAAAGATGATGGCAGAGGAATTCCGTGCGGCATTCATCCTGAAACAAAATCGAGTGCCCTTGAAGTGGTTATGACAACGCTTCATGCAGGCGGAAAATTTTCAAAGGATTCCTATAAAATCAGTGGTGGATTACACGGCGTGGGGGCTTCGGTTGTCAACGCCCTTTCCGAATGGTTACAAGTTACCGTAAAAAATGAGGGGAAAACTTACTATCAGGATTACATAAGAGGCGCTCCTACGGATGCGGTTAAAATTCTTGGAGAAACCAATGATTCCGGTACCGAAACATTCTTCAAAGCCGATCACGAAATTTTTTCCACTTTGGATTACGATTTCGACATTTTAGAATCCAGATTTAAGGAATTGGCTTATTTAAATCCTGTAATTACAATTTATTTCGATGATAAAAAGAATAATGAGAGAAAAAAATATCACTATGAGGGTGGTATTTTAGAATATGTAAAAGCGCTGAATAAAAACAAAAAAGGGCTTCATAAACCTGTTTTCACTGAAGGGTCTTTTAACGACATCCTGGTTCAATTATCTTTTCAATATACCTCTTCCTATGATGAAGATATCGTTACCTTCGTAAACAACATAAAAACTATCGAGGGTGGGCCCCATTTAACGGCATTAAAAACGGTTCTCACAAAAATAATGAACGATATGGGAAGACAGAATTCAATAATCAAAGAAAAGGATGCCAATTTACAGGGATCGGATGTCAGAGAAGGAATAACGGCGGTATTGAGTATCTTTGTCAAAGAACCTCAATTTGAAGGTCAGACAAAATCGAAATTGGGAAACGAAGAAGCTTACGAAGCAGTTAATAAAGTTTTAAGAGATAAATTGACGGAATTTTTTGAACTAAATCCCAAGGTTCTCAAGTCTATATTAAATAAGGCTCTTTCTGCTGCAAGAGCAAGGCAAGCTGCTAAAAAAGCCAGGGAAATGATACGAAGGAAGAATATGCTTGAAAATACCACTCTTCCCGGCAAATTAGCTGATTGTATCACCGAGGATTTAGAAAAATCTGAACTTTTTGTCGTTGAGGGTGATTCAGCCGGTGGTTCTGCCAAACTGGCAAGAGAGAGAGATTTTCAGGGGATCTTACCACTAAGAGGTAAGATACTGAACGTAGAAAAGGCGAGTTTTGAGAAACTTTTAAAAAACGAAGTTGTAAATAGTCTTATAGTTGCAATTGGAACAGGTTTGAGTGATGATTTCGATATCTCAAAATTAAGATATGGAAAAATAATAATCATGACGGATGCCGATGTTGATGGAGCTCATATAACCACTTTACTTCTGACTTTCTTTTATAGATATATGACTCCGTTGATAACGAATGGACATGTATATTTGGCTCAAGCTCCTCTCTATAAAATAGAAAAGGGAAAAAATAAAATGTATTTTTATACCGATGAAGAATTGAACAGTTATCTCGAGAAAAATGGTCATAGTAATTACAGCAGATACAAAGGGCTGGGAGAAATGAATCCTGATCAGTTGTGGGATACAACTATGGATCCCGAAGTTAGAAAACTTATAAAAATTGAGATAGATGATGCCGAAGTGGCCGATAAATTCTTCACAATTCTTATGGGCAGTGATGTTGAAGAAAGAAGAAATTTCATTAAAAGGCATGCATTATCTGTAAC
This sequence comes from Kosmotogales bacterium, assembly GCA_030156385.1. GTDB lineage: Bacteria > Thermotogota > Thermotogae > Petrotogales > Kosmotogaceae > JASGMR01. Next base: position 2,507 of record JASGMR010000013.1, on the reverse strand, counting down.
TAATTTAGATGTCTGAAGATGAAAATCAGAGTTTCATTAATTCTCATTTTTTTGATCTGTTTTATTGCGATGGTCTTTGTAAATTTTGTAATACAAATATATTTCACGAAACCAATTACTATGGAATTGGAAGCGGTGGGGAAAGAAAAAATCGGGTTAAAATATCCAACTTATCTGGCGAGTGTTTTTAAAAGCGTTGATTTTTACCCTCCCACATCGAATGATCTTCCCGGATATCGTTTTTACATAAAACCAGGAATATATATTGTGAATTACCTGAATAATTATTACTGGGTTTCGGAAGATTTTTTAATCGTTGATTTTGCGAGTAAAGACGAAATAATGACGACGCCGTTTTTGAGTGGAGTGGACTTCTATCTCGGTGAGAAAGGCGAATTTGAAATATCTGAAAATAACCCGGAATGGATGAAAGAAGTCATAGAGAGGCTTTACGATGATGAAAGTGTTCTGAAATTAATTTCACTCATTGACTTTGAAAATAATGTATTATATCTTAAAAGGGGAATAAGAATCCAGGTTTTCAATTGGAAAAATTTCTCTTATTACAAGGATAAAATAGTTGAGATTTATGATGATTCTCCGGATATGCAAAAGTATTTATATAAAGAAAATGGTGATATGCAAAGAGTGAGGTGACATGAATGTCCAAAGGAAAGAACTACAATGTATCTATCGATGTCGGAACTAGTTCTTTAAAAGGTGTAATAACAAGTCTGGATGCAACAGGAAGACAATTTTTGGAAGCCTATGGCAGCGTTAAATCCGCAGGTATAGAAAAATCAGGTATAAATGATGCTGTTGCTTTAAAAGGGGCTTTGAGAAAATTGGTGGATGGTTTAATAGATCAGATGCCAAAAAAAGATATCATTGCAGATTTTTATGTTAGTTTCTCTGAAATGAATTATTCTGTTTTATCGGAAAATGTCGAAGAAATAATTTCAGATGGTGAACCTGCAGTGATCAAAGAGGAAACGATCAAAGATCTTTTAGAGAATATCGAACAGGAAAAATTCACAAGGGGAAACATAAAAATTCATAAGAGTTATATAAGAAAATATATTCTTGATGACGAAAAGATAGTGTTCAATCCTGTGGAAATGAAGGCTTCGAAGATAAATCTTGAGATTGTTTATATATCAAGTGAAGGAAGGTCTTCAGAAATTTTCAAAAGAATTTTTGAAGAACTTTATGGAAGCGGAGTATTCAATATAAGACCTTCACTTGTATCAGCTGCGGAATCGGTACTGACTGATAAAGAAAGGCAGCACGGCGTAATGTGTGTTACACTGGGACACAGTGTTTCCGAAATTATTTGCTATAAAGAAAATCTCCCCGTTTACATTTCTCAGATACCTCTGGGAATCAAAAATATAATAAAGGATGTCTCGAAGGTCCTTGAAACATCTTTCGATGAGGCTGAAAAATTGCTTGTTACATACGGCGACACCAATATCAATAATTCAGGTGAAGAAAGAGTTGAATATTTTGCGCTGGATGGAAGGACAAGGAAAAGCGTGAGCATGAGAAAACTTTCCAGAGTGGTTTATGCGAGAGTGAGAGAATTATTCAATAAAATCAGAAGAGAATTAGGGATTTTCTATACGGAGAACAAAAATATCACCGAAGATAAATTACCGGGAGGTATCGTTATAACCGGAGGAGGAGCAAAATTGAGAGGCCTTACAGACACTGGAGTAGAAACATTAAGGATGCCTGTGAGGGTAGGAACTTACGAAACGAGTTTTAATCCGAGGATTGAGAATTCCGATGATGTGTCCAATGATCCCATGTTCAGTGCATGCCTTGGAAATCTTCTTGAAAGTACTGAAAAGGGAGTTCTGGAAGAAGCTCCTTTATCCAACGAAGAGGATGGAAAAGTGAAAGAAAAAGAAAAAAAAGGATTTGGTGACATTATAAAATCAATCTTCTTTGGGGGTGAAGAAGAATGAGTTTCGAAATAGATACCGGTAAAGAAGAATCACGTGCGATGAGACTTCCTAATATAAAAGTAATAGGTGTCGGTGGCGCGGGTGGAAATGCCGTAAACAGAATGATAAACGAAGGAATTCATGGAGTTGATTTCATTGCTGCCAATACGGATATTCAGGTTCTGGAAACCAACAAAGCTTCCAAATTGATCCAACTTGGTGCGAAACTGACAAGAGGATTGGGAGCCGGAGGGAATCCTGCAATTGGAGAACATTCCGCTGAAGAGAGTATCGATGAAATCAAGGAACTTCTTGAAGACACCGATTTACTGTTCATCACGGCTGGAATGGGTGGTGGAACGGGTACGGGAGCTGCTCCTGTAATCGCTTCTGTTGCCAGGGATATGGGTATTCTGACTGTGGCTGTCGTAACTACTCCGTTTTATTTTGAAGGTAATCAAAGGCTCAAAATTGCGAATGAGGGATTGAGGAAATTAAAAACCTCTGTGGATACATTGATAAGAATATCGAACAACAAATTGTTCAATGAACTACCGC
>JASGMR010000087.1 GCA_030156385.1 Kosmotogales bacterium | reverse complement strand
TAACTCTAATAAAGATCTTTATCTTTTACACCTTTATCAAAAAAGGCCATAAAGGCCTCTACCAAATTGGGATCGAACTGTGTACCACTGCATTTTTTGATTTCATTGATCGCTTCACGTTTCGTTGCTACCTTTTTGTAGGGTCGTTCATGTGTCATGACATCAAAAGAATCAATAATCGATAATATTCTGGAAGCGAGTGGGATCTGTACGCCTTTCAACCTCTTCGGATAACCTTTTCCATCCCATCGCTCATGATGCGAAAGAATATCTTCGGCAATAATATCCATCCCATGCATGGCTTTCGTTATTCTGTATCCCGTTTCGGGATGCTCTTTTATGGTTTCCCATTCTTCTTCAGTCAGTGGTCCCGCCTTTTTAAGAATAGATTCCGGTATGGTGATTTTTCCAATGTCGTGAAGCGAGGCCAGAACAGCGAGTTCATCAATATCGTTGCCCTTCAATCCGAGATAAGTTCCAAATCTGGTACCCAACTCGCGAACACGTACAGCATGATTTGCGGTTATATAATCTTTCTCGTATAAAGATTTTTCCAGTGTGACGATAAATGAACTGCGCATACTTTTGCTTTCTGCGAACTTACTCGCATACATTCTATTATCCGCCAATTTTAACATGTCCGATATTGACAGTCCCTGCTTATGCTTGGCGGCGGCTCCCAATGAAATGGAGACAGGGATACTGTTTGAAATAATGTTTTCACAGGCAATTTTTATATCGTCAATAATTTTCATGGCTGTTTTTTCATCACATTTGGGCAATAAAATTACAAATTCGTCTCCCCCAAAACGTACGACAACATCATCCTTTCTGCACGATTTTTTCAATATCTGAGAAACCATAACGAGTCGTCTGTCACCTTCATCGTGTCCCAACGCATCATTTATAAGTTTTAAATTATTTAAATCACCCATAATCAAGGCTAATGGGAGATTTTTCTCATTATCCAACCGCTTTGACTCTTCCTCAAAAAATGCCCTATTATGCAAACCGGTTAAATTGTCACGAAAACTCATACGCATCATTTCATCCTGCTGTTTTTTGCGTTCAGTTATATCTCTTATTGAAGCAAGATAGGCAAATTTATTTTTCCATGTTATTTCCACCGCCCGCAGTTCAGCAACGGTCTTCTTACCGTCTCTGCGAACAATATCAAGTTCCAGAGGTTTTTTTGTATCCACGGGAAATCCAAAATCCTGATTTATCAGTTCACACTGTTCTCTGTTCAGAATTTTTGCTGCGGCAGGATTGGCGAAACGTATGATTCCCTGCTGATCTATGACCATTATCGCATCGGCATTATTGGAAACAATATGTTCCAAACTTTCTCTAAGTGATTGAATTTCCTCCGTTTTATGCTTCAGACTGACCAGTAATCTCTGCCGCTCAATAGCATGATCAATAGAATGAACCAATGAATCCGGCTCTATTGATCCTTTTACCAGATAATCCTGTGCTCCATTCTGCAGCAGGTCCCCCGTTATTTTTTCGTTTCTGTTTCCGGTAATTACAATGATAGGTGTTTCAGGTATTTTATCCCAAATTTTATAAAACGTATTCGAACCTGAACTGTCGGGTAATGACATATCCAGTAATACAATTTCAAAATTCTTATCATCCAGAATTTCCAGGGCCGAAGAAAGCTCATCTGTATATACAAAATCAGATAGAGAAAAATTTGCCTCCAATAGCAATTCCTTCAGTAACTCTACATCATCTGGATTATCTTCAATCAGTAAAATACTTATTTTTCTCACACGTAATTACATTCCTTTATAACTAAGCATTAAAAATCCGTTGTAAAATTTTTCAATTCTTTTATAAATTAAATATTTTCCCTCTCTGACTCAGGAATTATCTTATTTATGTCATCATCATTTTTAAAAAGATTTCCCAGATTTTCCAGTTCATTTTGAACAACGAATGTGGGATTTCCGGATAATATTCCTGAAATGTTTCTGAAAGGTTTACCGATATGCATTCCTTCACCATCTATCGAAAATTCCCGTATTTCTTTATCATGCATAGATCCTCTCATTTTAAGAACGGTCAAGCCTCTCCTCATTTCACCGTATGCTTCGACATAACGAAGAAGAATAATGGAATCGGTGATTGTAGAAATATGAGTTTCGGTGATAGATGTACCTCCCAAAAGCGATGGAGTAGTTGATGTGAACAATCCTACCGTTTCTTTCTGCTTTATAAAACCCGTCAGCCCTATCACAAACTCACGATAACTCTTAAGTGTTGATACTCTTTCAAGAGCGGAAAGACTGTCTACGGCTATCCTTGTCGGTTTGTATTCGGCTATAATTCTTTTCATTTCTATGAGATGATCTTCCAGACCTGCAGATTCCGGATATTCACATACCACCATTATTTTTCCCTGATCTTCCAGACTCTCAAAATCTATTCCCCAACCTGTGGCATTACGGAAAAGCTGCTCACGGCTCTCCTCAAAAGCAAATAAAAGACTTCTTTCATTACCACTCAAAGCTCCCTGGGCCATGAATTGAGTAACAGTGAGCGTCTTCCCGGTACCGGTGGCACCGGAAACCAATACGATCGAATCCCGAAAGAAACCCCCTCCACACATATCGTCCAGTTTTTTATTTCCCGATGATATTCTGATATTGGATGATTTCTGTTTCAACTCCATCGCTGAAAGAGGTATTATTATGATACCTTTACCAGGAGTCACCGTAAAAGGAAACTCTCCCTTTTGATGAAACGTTCCGCGAAACTTGAGAATCTCTATTGTACGGCGACGCTTTTCGTCTTCCAGTACATTACGAAGTATGATCACGTTATCCGCGACAAATTCCTCAACACTGTAACGGGCAATTGCTCCGTATTCATCGGTACGTTCTGCGGTCATAATAGCCGTTACACCCATATTCTTTATAGCGATGGAAAGTCTGTGGAGTTCGTTACGTACATTTGAACTCTCGGGAAGCATGGTAAAAATATTACCTATAGAATCTATAGATACCCGCTTTGCATTCACCTTTTTAATCGCATATTCGATTCGTGCCAATAACGCTCCAAGATCGTAATTCTCAGTATAAACAGTTTCGATTTCCGGTGAAGGTGTGGCATCTACAAATGCCCATTTCCCATTCTCTTCCCAGCTACGTATGTCCCAGTCAAACCCCATCATGTTTTTACATATCTCGGCCGGTGATTCTTCAAATGTGACGAACACTCCAGGTTCGTCCGCTTTTAAAATTCCTTCGGCCAAAAATTGTGAAGCAAAAATAGTCTTCGCGCTGCCGGCGGTTCCGGAAATCAGTGTAGTTCTTCCTTTAGGCAACCCCCCATAAGAAATGAGGTCAAATCCCTCTATTTTGGTTTCCAATTTTTCAAATTCGTTCATTCGATTTTTTTTACCAAACCCACTCATGTTCCTATACCTCTTCTTTCGACTTTGGTGAACTCAAATTCAATTTGGATAATAATTGTTTCTCATCTGACAGATCCCCTATTATTCGTCTGCATGGCGGGGGAACCTCTTTTATCAGCGTCGGAGTTGCGAGTATTTTTTCGTTTTCGGCCATCTGCGGACATTCTAAAACATCTATGATTACGATATGATAATTTCCATCAAATTCTTTTTTACATATTCTGCGAAGATTTTCAATCGCACGTTCGGATGTATGTGTATGACCAGTTATATACAATTTAAAAACAAATTTATTTTCCACCGTCATTTTCCCCTTGTGATCCACTGTTTTCAGCTGATTTTATCTCACGCAAGAAAGTCACATTCTTGTTTTCAACATAGTAGTTGCGATAGAACATGATAATGTATCCCATCAGTTCAATAAGTATAATTCTGCCTTCTTCAACGTATGCCTGAACCTTCAATTGCGGAGCACCCCTACATTTATCTTCAAGAACTTTCGTGTGTATTTTAATCAGGTCACGAGGCCCGGCTTTCAAAAAGCCAAGCAATTCCGCAAGTGATCTGAGATCTTCGGAAAGATCATTTTGCACTTTATAAATGCGTTTTTCAATAGAACGATCCAGAAGATCATTATAACGTTGAATAATTTCAGCATACGTGGTTGGAGAATGTTTTTCTATAGATGTAATTCCAAAAAATTTAGCTGTGACTTCTGTTTTCGGCGATTTGGAAATCTGTTTGAGTGAATAGATTTCCATATCCTGACGCTCTCTCTGATGTGCCTGTTCAAGCTGGATCTGCAATTTTTTACGGTTTATGGCGTAATTTATTGAGCGCCAGAGAAGATCACCATCTACATGTCCTTTTACCAGATAATCCTGCGCACCTAGCTGTACCGCCTCAGAAGCAAGTTTTTCATCATCATGTCCTGTCAGAACTATAATAGGTATTTCCTCTGATTTTGAATTGAGTTCTATAAGCGTTTTAAGGCCGGAACTGTCGAGAAGATAAAGATCAAGAAGAACGATATCAAAAGCATCTTCTGATAAAAGTTTTATTCCATCAGCCAAACGCTCAACATTTGTGATAGCCAAAGTACCATTTTTTATATCAGAGCCCAATATCTTTATGAGCTCTACATCATCCGGATTGTCTTCTACCAACAACACTTTGATTTGTTTTTTCAACAGTCCTCTACCCCTTAACTACATCACCCTTAAGCAACATACAAATTTCAGAAAAAATTCCCTTAGTATATCAAAATGTTATCTATGACTCAAATATATCCACCATATTTGTTGGGAAAAAATCTATTACACTACCCCCTCAAAGAATTCAACTTAATGAATTAACTTCAAGTATCAAAAAAATAATTATATTGGAAATAACAAAGCCATTCTTTTAAAATTCTTTGACAATTATTATAGATTTTTCTACCACAACTAAAAATTTAAAAAAAAAATTCTTTCTCTTCCCGCTAAAAAATACAAACTTCAAAATATTACAAATAGACTCTAATACTTCTCAAAAACCTTAATGTAATTTGTAATAACTCAATACTTTTGTCATCTCAACAAACGTAATGAAACATTGCTTTTTTAAACCTCTAAATCAAATTCCTCTTGTTACATTGTTTTTAATTATTGTATCTTTTTTTTACCTTCTTCTTACTGATTCCTCATAATCAATATAAAACTATTTTACTTTAAATCCTATTAAATTCTACAACATAGTATAACTTTTTATATACTTTCAATTACAATTTATTATAAAAAGATAATTTGATATTGTCAAGCCAAAACAAACTTTTTTTAACAACACTTTAACATAAATTTCTGATGTTAACTGAGTACTTTGAGAATAATTCAAAGCTATTACACTTAAAATTAGTTTCTGGTTTAACATTGTTTCAGAAAAATTTTTAACAAACATTAAAAATATAACAATATATTTTTTTATTAACAAAAAAATATCGAATAATTCGTGAATTCTTAAAATAAATAATCAGAATTGATTTGTATGTATCAAAAAAAATATTATGATAAAAAACTATTTGAAAGTTGTAATATTTTATGCGAAACAACAAAAAATGAGAAATTAAAATAGATTCATTAAACCTTATTGATTTTGGATAATAGTATTTTTTTATTTTTTCGCAATAATATTTTGATTTTTTGTTAAATCCACTCAAGTGACAAAAATTAATTATCAAAAATGTTGAAAACATACATTATTTATAAAATATAATTGATTTTGCTTTAATTCCATACTCTTTAAGCCATTTTTTAATCAGAGTCTGTCCTTTTTGCATTTTCCAATCCTTCTCAATATCACTATGGCATTTTGGCCCAAGCCCCTTTCGGGTGTGATGGCAAAATCTACATTCCAGAGGTTCAAAACCAGTACCGTAAAGTTCACATAATCCTCCAGATAAAAAATTGCATCCAAGATGCGAAAATTCCTGTAACGCAAAATTTTGTTCACAACCATAAAAGGCAGGAGAAAGAACTCCGAACTTAAAATCCGGTGACAGCTCCAGCATCATACGTTTTCCATATCCCGCTTCAATTGCTTTTGCAGCTTCATCTACGGTCCACCATCCTGGGCGTAGACAGTAACTTTTACAAACATCACAACTGCAGGATTGCGAAGGTGGGTATTTTTGTTGAAGAGACAGTTTACGTTTTATCTTCATAACCGGGATCACCGGCATTTCCTTTCATCATATTACAAAAAAAGTTTATGGTTTTTATCATATATTTAACTACTGTCTGCATATCTGCGAGACCATTTTTAGCCATGAAATATTCCTTGGTCAGAGAAATGGAAACATAGTTGTACTGTTCCGCAAAAATCCGTGCATCAACCTGTCTGATAATTCCACGTTTTGACATTTTTTCTATCAGACGTTCGTAGTAATCGGAGGGTTCCTTAACAACACATCTGTAATAAACATTCGCTGCTTCTGCGTTTCTATACTTTTCATTGTTGATCACCATGGCTATATTTTCCACAATGCTGTCCTCATGTCTGCCAAAATAAAAAAGAATATTTTTAAAAATCTCCTCCGGTTGCATGAACATCAGTATTTTATTCAATTCAGATTCCGAGGGTCTGAATTCTGGGGCTCTTTTCTTGAAAATATCAAACAGAGTTTCCAAAATTGCAGCTTTGCTTTTGAAATGATTATACAGTGAACTCTCCTTCACACCTACAACTTGTGCTATTTTAACCATTGGCACACTATCATAGCCCTTATGCGCAAACAGATCCGCCGATGCTTCCAGTATTTTATTTGTCGTTTCTATTCCTTTTTTACGTTTTTTTATATTTTTTTTCTTCGTTTCACTCACATGCGTCACTCCTCTGTGCATAATTATACTATAGATTAATAATTCAATCAATATATAAACTATTAAATGATAGTTTATATATCACAACAAATATTTGAAATCGTAAATTGTATCGATTATATGCAAATCATTTTTCATAATATTTTTTTATTTTCGATAATACTCAGTTCAATAAAAACTGATTCAATGTCTTTTGAAATAACTTTTGCACCCTTTTATAATAAAAGTCTACAAAGATAATTTTTTCTTTATTTTAAAAAGTATTCTTTAATCAAAACACAAAAATTTCAAACGAATTTTCAAAATCATAGATAAATACTAAGATATTTCTATTTATCATTTATCCTCCGGCTATAATCAATCATCGTAAATGATATAATTTATATATATATCCGTTCGAGGGAGAGTATTATGAATAAATTATCCGAAGAACTGTTCAAAAACTGCAGTAATTATATAATGGAAAGAGGCAGGTCACTTGAAAAGTATTTGTTCATTGATTATTTTATCGAACCATGCAAATCGGATATCATCAATGAACTGAAGAAATTTCAAAATCTGGACGGTGGTTTCGGGAACGGTCTGGAATCGGACTTCTGTCTGCCTTATTCTTCTGCAATGGCAACCTCCATAGGCCTGCGTTATTTGAGTAAATACGACAAGCAGGAAGAATCCGCAGGGATGATAAAAAATGCCATCGAATACCTGGAAGACGCGTATGTTAACAAGCGTAAGGGATGGTTTGCCGTACCAGGAGAAGTGAACAATTTTCCCCATGCACCGTGGTGGAATTACGACGAAGAATCGGGAATGACAATCATCGACAAACACTGGGGCAATCCAACTGCAGAACTCATTGGTTATTTGTACAAGTACAGAGAATATGTCACCGGTCTGAACGTGTATGATCTGCTCGAATACGCGATGAATTATCTCAATCGCAAAAGAGTTTTTGAATCACAACATGAAATTTACTGTTATATAGATTTGTATAATACTCTTCCAGAAGAACTGGCTGTTAAATTCAAAAACACTCTGGATATAGCCATCGGACAACTGGTAAACAAAAATGTTGAAGAATGGGAAGACTACGTGCCCAAACCTCTGGATTTTATCACAGATCCGAACGAAACATTCAACATTGACAACGAGTCCATAAACACAAATTTGGATTATTATATATGGAAAATAGGGACAGACGGCATGATAATTCCAAACTGGTCATGGGGAAGTTATGAGGAACAGTGGAAAAGTGCCAAAGTGGAGTGGACTGCCCTTATCACCTTTAAAACACTGTGCATTCTGGATAAATTCAATCGAATAGAAAGATAAAAATCAACGGAAATAAATAAAAACAAATTGGCTCGCGGGTATATTTTTACACGCTGAAATTCCTTGGAATACCATAAAGTTATTTTTATCATGTGTAATAGAATTTTTCCTGACTCAATAACATTCACAGAAAAATTCAAAATGCTGTAGAAAATAAAGTAAAACGGGTATAGAATTTTACATATAGGGGGGATTGATTCATGAATATAAGCGATATGTTAGTTTGTCCGGTCTGCAAAGAAGAACTGTTGATCGAGGATAACACCTTTTTTTGTAAAAAATGTGGGAAAAAATTCGTTACTAGAGAAGGCATTTATGATTTTCTGATAAGCGGTGAAGACGCATGGAAATATTTCCAGGGTGGGCTATTTGGAAACGATAAGGAACTGGAAGATAAATTTTTAAAAACCCCCGATTCTGAGCTTGCTCCTTCGGATTTGCTGTTAAAAGGCCTGATATACTGGTATAAGGGCAATTTTGAGGCATATGAGAAGATAATGAACCATCCTGAAGGTAAAAATTACTATACCGAGGATTATCAAAAAGCGACGCAAAGTTCTTTGGATTACACCAAAAATCTCCTCAAAAAGGAAAAGGGAATAATCATGGATCTGGCAACCGGAATGGGAGGATTGTTAACTCCGTTGGTTAAGGAATACGATATGGAATTATTATCGGTGGATATAAGCCCGACAAGCAGTTACGGTTTAAGTCGATATCTGAAATATTTGAAAAAGGATCATCTTGTAACTCAGATCGTTGCCGATGCCAAATTGCTCCCATTTAAAA
>JASGMR010000086.1 GCA_030156385.1 Kosmotogales bacterium | reverse complement strand
GAAAATCGTTCAGTTTTTCCCATCCTTTTTTATTCTGTCGAGGTTCATCCTTATTTCGGTTTCATCGAGAACTTTTCTGTAAGCCAGAACTATAGCACCAATGTGTGGTGGAAACTTGGCCTCCCGTAAGTTGTAATTTCCGTTTTCCATTATTTTTTCTCTGTAACACTCCCTGAAGTATTTACTCTTGAATAGCCCCCCCTGAAATGCGAGATCCATTCTCTCCTTCCTGAATTCCTTTCTCAGTGTTTCCAGAGACAGAATCAACTCGTCTATAGAATCTGAAATTATTTTCTTCGCGACACCGTCCCTGTGTTCCGCGGACCTGACGACAGCCTCCGAAAAGCTGGCGATATACGTTCTCGATCTGTCGCCCTTGCATTTGGGAAGTATCTCCCTTATGTCGTTCACCGAATCTCTTTTTTTGATTTCTTCGTAGAGCAGTCTGCCCTCGTTTATTCTCGAATCATAAAATTTGAAGGCCATCTGCAAACCTTTTTTTCCTATGTAATAGCCGCTTCCGAAATCTCCGGTGTGTTCACCCCAGCCGTCCACTCTTTTTATGGTATCTTTTTCGTCCTTTCCCATTGCCATCGCTCCGGTTCCGCACAGGGAAATAATACCGGCTTCCAGAGGAAATGCTCCCTCCAGAGCCAGTCTCACATCATTCACGATGATATTCTTTTTGTCGAACGCTTTATTCACGATCTTTTCAACTTTTTTCTCGTAGCTGGGAACGTCTCCAACGACCGGAAATCCAAAACATGCGTAGTCTATTCGGGAAATATCTATCCCCGCTTCGTCACACGACTCATTTATTCCCTCGAATAAATTCTCTTCCACGGTCTGCATGGAGTAGTTCAGAGTATCCAGAGATCCGGTTCTCGATGAACCTAACAGATTTCCATCGCTATCGTAAATTACACTTAAAGTTTTCGTTCCACCGCCATCTACACCTAAAAAATATTTTTTCTTCATACTTAGAATTTTACCACTTTTGTCAGGTTAGTTGGCTGATCCGGATTCAACCCCCTTTCGACGGCACGTTTTACTCCGATCATCTGGAGTGGAATCACCCTCAAGAACCAGTCACCGAAATCGTCGTCTTTATAATCCGTGACTATGGTCGGGAAGTTTTCTATTTTCTCTTTATAGACAGCTAAGACGGTCCCGCCGAGTTTTCTCATTTCGTTCATTACCTTCAATTCCTCTTCGAGGGTTTTCTCGTTTGGAATGACCGTTATGAAGGATTTTTCATTCACCTTGGATTTGGGACCGTGTCTGTATTCCAGAGTCTGATAGCAATCCACATCCGAGAGGGAAGTTTCGGTCGCCTTTATGACCCCCTCCATTCCCGTGGCGAAATATTCTTCGTATCCGAGAAAAGCGAAGTAGTTAAAACTCCCAAAGTTCAACCTGTCAAGAAGTGTTTCTGTTTCGGTTAATATTTTTTTTGAAAATTCCGGGATCATCTTCAAATAATTAAGCAGCGTTTCGTTTGAGAAGAGATCCCTTGCCAGTGCCGACGCGAGGAAAGCCATGGATGTAAAGGATTTAGTCATTACGATTGCCTTTTCATTGATAAAATCAAGTTTTGAAGAAACATCCGCAACCCTCGTAAGAAAACTTTCCGGTTCGCAGGTTATGGCTGCAGTAAAAATACCATTTGATTTTGCTTTTTTCAACGCTTCAACGGTTTCTGAAGATTCTCCGGAACGGGATAGACCTATAAGTAGAGAATCAGAGGAAATTCGTTTCATACCGAACATGACTTCTGAACCACTGTAGTAATCGGATGCTACCTTCCCCCTTGAGAATCTTTTGAGCTGTCGTGATAGTCCCATTGCAAGATAATAAGAAGAACCACAACCTACAAAGCTGATTTCTTCTGGTTTTTTATCGATAATAAAACTCTTTAACTCATGGATTAAATCCGGATACTTTTCACTAAGTATTTGGTGCTTAATTGGCTGTTCTCTTATTTCATTCAGTGTCTGCACACTCGTTACCTCCTCTTAATCTGTATAACTTTTTCTTTTACATTACAAAGCCTCAGTGCTGAATTTCTTCACCAAGGTTTTTCTCAAGCATATTTATAAGTTCAAAAAGTTCAGTATTATCTTTTTTTCTTTCAGGTACTGGCAGTCTTGGAACACCCATATCAAAACCTTTAATCTCAAGAACCCTATAAATATTACCGTACGTTGCATCTTTATAGAGTACATCGCAGGAATGCACTAAAAGATTATGATATTTATTTATTGTTTTCTCATCTTTTTCAGTTGCTTCAAAAGCTGAAACTACCAGTTTGGGTAATGCCGCTCCAAGTCCGGAAACCATGCCGGAAGCACCAAGCTTTATTGCTGGTAAGGCAAGTACTTCATATCCTATGAATACCGGCACCGGCATATCCGGGATTATCATTCTGCTGATTGTTGAAAAATCTTCACTACTGTGTTTAATAGCACATATATTTGGGAATTTTTTAATTAACTGCATTGTGGTTTCCGCACTCAGGCTATTCTTTAAATAATAAAAACTGAATTTGATTTCCGGAAAATCTTTCAGAATTTCTTCGTAATAAGCTGCAAGACATGTCTCATTGGTTACATAATCCTGAGGACATCTAAGTGTTATTGAGTCACATCCTGTTTTCCAGAGTTTAATTACAGTACTCTTCGTTTCTTCTATAGTCAATCGTGAAGCTAGGATTAAAGTTTTTATCCTTTTTTTTGATATAGATACAACGACCTCGGAAAGTTCCTTTAATTCTTCAACACTGAGCAGTTGACCAAGTCCGGTAGTTCCTCCCAGAAATAGCCCCTTTATGCCACAGCTAATATAATATTCAACCAGTTTTTCAACTGTTTTAAAGTTAATCTCCCCATTTGTTTTAAAAGGTGTAGCAAAAGCAACATAAGTTCCTTTTTCAAAAATCATTTTCAACCTCCTCTATTTTCCATCTTCAATATAATGACTGCCTACAGTTCTGTTGTTTTTTAATGCGGCTTCCGTAATCATTTTGGAAGTCACGCATGTTGACAGAAGATTGTAAAAATCATACAGCTCTTCTTCCCTCACACCGGTTCCCTCGATATAGGACTCAAGCGAATTAAGATACTTCAGATAACTTCTCAGACCTTTTCTGGTTCTGATAATAGATATGTACTTCCAATTAGAATACATGAGTTCTTTTGTTAAATGTTTTATCTCGTCCTTTCCAAAAAACGTGCCGGATTCACTTGTTCCAAGTATAAATCGATCGATCGTATTACTTTCCGCAAAAGAATTCGAATTAATATATTTTACTGTGGAAGTCCCGGCAATTTCACCAAAAACCATACAGGATAACAGCATGGTACCCCCGACTCTATCGGCCCCGTGCATACCGGTTGCAAGTTCCCCGGCAATGAATAATCCGGGTTTATCCGTACCTGCATCTGGCTTTATCAAAAATCCCCCATTAAAGGCGTGAGCACAATGAGAGAAATTAAGACTGTTACTTTTACATCTTTTTTTAAACCATTTGACCCAGGTCCGCAAAAAAATATCTTTTTCTATGTTATCTTCATCAAGCTCATCGAGTCTTATTTCTAAAGGTCCAAAATCGTTATCACGAGATTTTTTGAATAACACCAGATCAACTTCATGATCATTAAATGAACATGAAAAAGGCGCGTGAGTCATACGTTCGGAAAGAAGTTCCCTATATTTATTGCCAAACGTTCTCTTCATAAATGCAAAGCCATGCGGGTCATAAATTTTTCTTGCTGCCGATATGACCTTTTGATTCAGAAGAAAGCGGACATATTCATTGTAAATTACACCAAAAATGTATTGTACAAACTCCATGTTTTCTGGTTTTAATCCAAGTATGGCGCCGAGTCTGTATCCATGTCCCATATTATACGGATAATTAAGATTGTATCTATATATTCCTGCTCCACCACCAGGAGAAATAACCACAGCTTTTGACACAAAATGTGCTGTTATCCCTTTGTTATTTATCGCAGTGGTTACCCATAAATTCTCTTTTTGAGCGATATTTATAACGAGCCATCCTTCAAAATATTCAACTCTGGAATCCGACAAAATCTTTTTGAATACATTTTTCAAATTATCCATATCATACGCCAGAATATCCCTCGGATTAGTCGAGAAACAGCCTTTGAATCTATATAAATTTCCTTCTTCCGTCTTCCGAAACTTCACTCCCCATTTAAATAGCTCTCTGACTCTTAAAGCCGCATTTTCTACGAGAACGTCTACTAATTTTTCATCGCAATAACTTTTTCCCACATTGATTATGTCTTTTTTCATTGTTGACTTATCTTCATCGCTTATCGGGTATTGAAGTCCCCAGCCGTTGGTAAAATCAGAGAATGAAGAACTTCCCCTGAATCGTACTGGAAAAGACAAAACAGAAACATTGAGGTTCGCTGAATTTTCAAGAACTGAAATTGCTGCACGGGTTCCTGCGAGACCCGAACCTATAATCAATACATCTGTTTTAAATGAGAATTCAACTTTTGTAGAATTCACCGTAAATCACCCTTTAGTCGCCCCGCTTACAAGACCTTCAATTATCCATTTTTGAAATATCTGCGCCATTATCAATACCGGAAGAGTTCCTATAACGCCGGCGGCTAACATGGCACCGAAATCAAAATCGTACATACCTTTAAATAATCCAACCCATACAGACCACGTCTGAGCATTTTTAGATGTGAGTACCATTGCCAGCAAAAATTCGTTCCATGTGCTAATGAATGTGAATATCATCATCGAAGCGAGTCCCGGTAATGCCAGCGGCAGGTCTATCAGCAACATGACTTTGGAATATGTACAACCATCTATATAAGCCGCTTCACTTAAATCCAGAGGTATTGTATCAAAAAAGGCTTTCATAATCCATATTGCAAAAGGTGTATTGAAAGCTGTATATAAAAGAATCATAAGTAGTTTTGTATCATAAAGACCCAGATTAGCAGAATATATGAAAAGAGGTATTAAAATCGCCATAGTGGGTAGCATACTAATAAAAAGAATTATAAACTGATATATGTTCCGTACCTTTTTGCTTCTGATGAGTTTTGAGATAGTGTATGCAGATAAAGTGGCTAAAATAGCAGTTAGAATAGTAGAAAGACCAGAAATTATTATACTATTACTAAGTGCGTTTGCAAATCCTGGCTTTTTGAATACACTCATATAATTTTTTAAAGTAGGATTTCTGGCAATCACATGATAATTTGAAGATGTGTTCTCAAACATTTCTTTGGTACCCATAAATGAGTTTGATAACATGACTAAAAAAGGCATCAGTATAAGTGTCATTGTAAAAATAACTAGCAAATAGAAGAAAAAACGCTTTATATTTTTTTTCATTACAACCCCCAACTCAATAACTGTATTCTCTAAAGCTAAACCTGTAGTACAGAATGGAAAATAAAAATATCATGATTGAGAGAATGAACGAAATAGTAGCACCCATTCCAAAATCCATGGTTTTAAAAGAAACAGAATATGCCAGATAGTTTAAAACGGTTGTGGCTCTACCCGGTCCTCCTTCGGTGAGAGCATAGATAATATCGTAGGATTTGAGAGTTCTTATCGCCAGCCATATTATCAACACACCCGATCCGGGAAGCAATAAGGGAAGAGTAATCTTGGTAAATCTTTGCCATTTGCTTGCACCATCTATTTCTGCTGCTTCATAAACACTTTTTGGTATTGTTTTAAGTAAAGCTAACAGGTAAATAATTGAGAAAGGTAGTAGCCAATACACGGTTGCGATACAGACGATAATGAATGCTGAAATGTTTCCCGTGAGGAAATTTATCGGTTTGTCAATTATTCCCAGTTTAAGCAGTACATTGGTAAAAAAGCCGTACCTTGGATTAAAAAACCAGTTCCATGCAATACCATTGACAATTGGAGGTAGAGCCCATGGAATCATAATCAGAGCTCGACAAATTTTGTTGCCAACGAAATCCTTATTCAACATAAGAGCCATACCTATGGCCGAGACTAAAGCCATACTTATCGAAATAATAGAATACAATAAAGTTCTAATAATACTTGATATGACTTCAGAATCAGAAAAAGCCTCTATATAATTTGCAAGTCCGATAAATTTAAAAGAATGTTTCATAAAGCTGATTTTGAAAAATGTATATCCAAAACCTATTGCAAGAGGTAAAAGCAAAAGGACCAAAATAACTGTAACTGCCGGAACGTTCAGGGCAAAGATCATTTTTATTCGGGATTTTCTGATATCTTTCATAAACTCACTCCTCCAAAAAAGGAGACCCATAATAACCATGGGCCTCCTGAAAGAATATTGACGGTCAATCTTCTCTTGTTTCTTTTACTGCTTCTTCCATTTTATCAAGCGCATCGTCAAATGAAATGGAACCGGAAACAACCATGCTGAGTATCGGTGTGACTTCTTCCTGTATTGCGTCGTAGTATTCATCCGCCCATCTCTGATGAGGGTACTTCGCCTGTTCCATAGCGGTGACAATATATGGATTTTCCTCTATGATTTCTTTATCATTAGCCATACTTTTTAACATTGGAACAAAACCATATGAATCCATTATTCTTTTTTGCCATTCAGGAGTAGCAAGCATGAGCATGTAGTCAACAGCAATATTTTTGTTTGTTGAACTTTTTCTTATTGCAGGGCCCATGGATCCAGGAATGGTAGAACTTCTGGTGGCATTAGATAAGGCATTTATATCGCCGAGATCACCAGGGATTATAGTACTCTTTACTTTACCAATATTTTCGGGAAAATCATTTGCAACAATTGGATCGATTGATCCCGCGGGGCAGATAGCCATTGCAACTTTTCCACTTGCAACCGCTCTTCTTATTACGGGGTCAAGAGAAGTTAAACTCTGCGGGTCAACCCAATCACTTCCATACAATTTTTTATATATTTCCAGTGCTCTCTTTCCGTACTCGTTGTTAAAATCCGGAACTAGATTACCCTCTGAATCTTTTGCATAGAAATTTCCACCTACACTCTGAATCAATATGAGGAATGTCTGGAATGGTCCTTGAGCTGTCCCTTCTCTTGCAAAACCGTAAACCTCTCCATCGGTCTTTTTATAGATTGCTTCAGACATTTCTTCCAGTTCATCGAAATTTGCCGGTGGGTGACTGTAGCCAGCCTCTTGCAAAAGTTCTTCGTTATAATATAGTACGTATATAGAAAGGAACATTGGCATTCCATACCATTTTCCGTTAGATACAACCGCATCGGCAGCGGCTTCTACTACGTCTGCTTTTATTTCGTCAGGTATGAGTTCTGTGATATCTTCCAGATAATTTTCAAATTCCATAGTCCAGGCTTGCCAGGAGTAAAATATATCCCATGTTCCTTTTGAGGTAAATAAATCGAGTGCTACTTTATCGTGATAACTCGCAGAAGGAATTGCTATCCAATCAGTATCAATTCCTTCTTCATCACCAAATTCGTTCAATAGCTGTGCTTCGATACAATCTTCTGTGTGATAAGTAATAAAAGAAAGTGGAGAAGCAAAAACAGAAATTGCTGCGAAAACCAGACATAACAAAAGAATTGAATTAACCTTAAATTTCATTTATGGTGCACCTCCCAATATATTTCTGGTCAAATACCAGATTAGTAAATTTCTATTTTTTTATTTTTATATTTAGAAATAAAATTTGAAGACAGGTCATCGGTAATAATCGCTGAGATATCCTCAAAATCAGAAATTCTAAAAGGTTTGGTCACATCAAATTTCGTGCGATCGGCAAGCACATAGGTATCTTTACTTCTTCTTATTAATTCCTGAGACACGATCGCTTCGTCCATATTGGCGAAAGAAACACCACTTTCTAAAGAAACTCCGTTCACACCCAGAAAATATTTGTCAATATTGAAATTTTTGATAATTCTTAGAGTGATCTCCCCAACACATTCATATGATCCCTTTCTGGGAATTCCACCCGCAAGGACTAACTTGAATTCCTTCTTGCTTTCTAAAATAAGCACAGCTATATTCACCGAGTGGGTTAATAATGTTAAATCCTGTAGTTCGGAATTGATAAGTTCCTCTGCAAGAAAATACGAGGTTGTACCTCCGCTAAGAGCGATGAAATCCTTGTCATTAATAAAGTTCAAAGCCTTTTTTGCAATCAGATTTTTTTCTTTTTTCATGTAATTGTAATTACTCAAAAAATCTCCTTCAGCATGTGGCGAATTGAAAATAGCGCCTTTGTGTGTCCTTTTGATGAGATTTTTGGAAGCAAGATATTCAAGATCTCTCCTGATAGTACTCGGAGAAACATTAAAAATATTAGAAAGCTCATCTGTTGTGATACTCATGTTTTTCTTTATATTTTCAAAAATTGCTCGCCGTCTCTCGTCAGTTAACATTTATAACCTCCATTCATAAATAAGCACAAAAATTATATTTTATTGACTATTTATGATTATATATGAATGATTGTGATTTGTAAAATCTCAAAATTCCCGATTAAAGATAATAAAAAAGAAATATTTCCGATTACATGAAAAAAATGAGTTCTAAGAGTGCAAAATAAAAAAGTATAAGAATATTGTGGATGAAAAATGAGAACAGATAGCGGAAAACAGAGAACAAAAAACGTCATCATAAGATAACAGAGAAGTAGGGTAAAGGGTGCAGGGTATAGGGTGAATTGAGTGAGGGTAAAGGGTTCAGGGTCTAGGGTACAGAAGGAACGGCAGTTGAACGATTGGTATGTCCAGAAAAGGTAAGGAATGTTCAGTGGGGGAATAACCCACCAGAGAAAAAACCAGAGCTCTGTAGCTAGGATAGCAATGGGGAAGGAAACTGAACTGTTGGAGTCTATCGACAAAGCCATAATGAGTATGGTGAGCGAGTATCCA
>JASGMR010000085.1 GCA_030156385.1 Kosmotogales bacterium | reverse complement strand
GGAAAATATTCATAATTCGTTCTATTATAATAACTTTCTGAATGCATTTTCCTCTATGTTCCTGACTTTTTCGAATAGTGCCAGATATTTATCATTGTCTGAGAAAGAATCGTTAAGAATGTCGTTCGTAAATTCTTTTACGAGCATATCAATAACCTTTCCGCTTCTTTGAAAATCTCCCGCAGCAGATTGCCAGGCGGAGGTGCCAAATTTATCCCGGTATTTGAGTAGTGCTGCAGAAAACATGTCCCGTGAGGCCTGATGAGGATTGTTTATTTTTGAGAGACCACCATTCAGTTCATCGGGTAATCCCGGCAATACGCTTCCGGTGAATTCGATTATATGCAGATAGATTTTTTTCATTTCACTTTCAGTGAAGATATTCTTCCATGTTGGAAACTCCTTCATAAATTTTTCGATACCGCGTTTCCCCATGAAACTCACCGGAGAATTGAGATAAAAATTTGCATTTTCTTCGATGCCTTTCGCTATTATGTCACTCGTATCTGAATCAGGGGTATTTAAATCGATTCCAAAATAAGTATTTTTTTTGCTTATTCCCATATAGCCGTTTGCCCACGCTGCCTGAAGATCATTCAGGGGAATGGATTGAATGTCATCTTTTGAATTGTCGTGAACGTATACCACATTATCATCATATCCGACCATGAGAACAACGTGTCCGGGAATATGTCGGGCATGATAAAAATTTAACTGGTATGGCAGATAATACATATCCAGACCGAACAAAATAGTGGGAATATCATTATCCAGAAGTTGCTTTATCCCGGACAGTGTTGTCCGAAATGATTTTCCTTCATCGGATATTATGTTGTATCCGATTATGTCTTTCCAGCGGTTTAATAGATCCTTTCCGATATTACCGTGGCTGAAGAAAATCATTTTTGGTGTTACGGCACTTTTTTGAGAAATCATTTGAAATCCTATTCTTGAAAAAAAGAGCAATTCTTCCGGGATCCTATTTTGAGTTTTCCATTCGTAAATATCGCACAGTCCATTAGCCGGACAGAGATAATCTATTGTTCTGTGAGGCAGTTCCAATATTTTCATTTATTCCTCCGCTATTTTTCATCTGCAGCATGATAAAATATCACAGACGAACATGTCGGTTTTCATTTTTCCAATATTTTTTTAAATACTTAAGGAGAATATTGTTCCGATTTTTAAAGATAATTTTGATCTTTTGTTTTTATGATGGAAAAGTGGGGGATATCTCCCACTTTATTTTTGTTTTATCGGTACGTAGATGTAGACCAGTTTTTTCCCTTCTTTTTTACATTCTTCTTTCGTCGGATAGAATTCGAAACAAGGTCTGTCATCAGGAACATATCCACTTTGAGGAAGCCATTGACCATAAACATAATTCCAGGCCTGCTCATATTCGGTTGAATCTAGTTCAAATTTTGCAGAAACATATTTTCCTTCAGGGATAGTCATTTTTCCAATATCTCCATTTACTTCGGTATCCTCGGATATTATCAGGCAAACGCTCATTCTCAATTTATTTTCCTCTGTTACGTCTGGATTATCATGGTAGATAATCAAAAAGTCCGCATTTTCTTTTCCGAGCAATCCTTTGGGGCCGGCCCAGGAACACAGTTTGTTGAACAAGCCTTCAAACAGATTTTCATCACCTTTGTAAGGTCCTATATATCGAACATAAGCCACCGTTGTCTCCGGGAAATCTTTGATTTTAACCTCACTGCTGATCATCATGTTATTCATCCTCCTCTTAAAATTAGTTACATCAAAATTATAGAGGGATGAACCGTTCCTTTCTTTTTCGTGATTGCTTTCAAGTTTACTCAGATTGCTTTTTAAAAATTTTTCCTTTCTCCAGGCACTTGGGCTGGTATGAAAATAATTGTTGAAACTTTTACTGAATGATGAAGAGCTTGAAAAACCGCAATCGAGAGCTATCTCAGTTATGGTTTTTTTTCTGTTGTATACAAGAAGATCGGCTGCCTTTGAAAGTCTTACCCTCCAGATGAATTGAGAGAGTGTTTCACCCAGGAAAGCGTAAAATATTCTGTGAAAATGAAATCTCGAGAAATTTGCCACCTTTGCCAGCTCTTCCAGTGTGAGTTTTTCAGATAGATTGAGTTCAATGTAATCCAGGACGGAGTTTATTCTCGAAATATAATCTTTGTACAGTTCCGGATTGAAATTAATTTTTTCCATATCAATTCTCCTAGAATAAAGAGTCGATAAAATTATACATCAAAGAAATAAAAGAAAAACTGAAAAATTTTTAAACGGGTTCAAAAACCCAATTCCTCAAGTTCATCCTGAAGTTTCTTTTGAACGAGATGTAGTTTTTCCTGTAGATTGGAAATGCCGGTTTTAATCGTTTCTATATTTTTATTTGAATTGATTTTATCTTGTTGTATATATAAAGGAATACTGAGATTGTAATTATTGTATGCCATTTCCTTCTGAGAAACTGTTCTTGAAAATCCCGGTATTTCCGCTTTTCCGATAAAACAATCCGAAATTTTTTCGATGTCCTCATCCTGAAAAATGTTTATCGTTCTGGTCTGTTTATATTTTTCTTTGAATGCCCCATCTATAAACAGCGTTTTGTCGGTGTCTTTCTTTCTGTTCAGAACCAATATTATCAGAGGTATTTTTGTCCAGGATAATAAATTTTCAGGGAGGCCAATCACAGCATCAATAACATTCATTTCTACAAGGCTTCTCCTCACTTTTTCATCCACTCCTCCCCTGTATAAAATTCCATGAGGAACCAGTGCGAAGGCCCTACCGCTGTCTTTGAGAGAATGGAGAATATGTAAAAGATAAGCGAATTCTCCTCTTTTTTTCGAAGGAATACCGAAGATGAACCTGTCAAATGCATCTTTTATTTCGTCTCTTTCGTTCAGCGGAAAATTATCCGACCAGTTATCATAGCTTCCAAGTGTGTCCGACAATATGAGATCGAACTTCCTCAGTGAGTTATTTCCGGTGATGAATCTGGGATTCGACATCGTGTCCCCATTTTTTATCACAAAATTCAGAATTCCATTGATAAACATATTCATAATACAATAAAAATAGGATTTTTCATCCCTTTCCTGACCA
The DNA here is from genome assembly GCA_030156385.1 of Kosmotogales bacterium. GTDB lineage: Bacteria > Thermotogota > Thermotogae > Petrotogales > Kosmotogaceae > JASGMR01. The sequence goes on along the minus strand of JASGMR010000085.1, from coordinate 5,872 downwards.
AAAATATTCATTGAGATATCGTTATTATTTTTGTATAACTTGATTAGTGAATTTCCTAAACCACAAAATGGGTCACACACATCCGATCCATCTTCCACCGCGATTAATTTTGTGAGTAGATTGTTTATTTCCGAAGGCGTGGAGTTTTGTAAATTGCAGGTTCCGGAAAAAAAATCTGTCAGATTCTCAGTGTATTCATAAATCATATCAGTTTCTATTAAATATAAAAAATCGATATCCTGAACTTTTTTTATCATGGATAAGATCAAATCGTTCTTTTCCTGAACGGTTAACGGTATCCTTTCATATTCAAGAAGAATGTGATTTGAGAATCCCCTGAATGATCTGTATTTATTTTCGATTCTGTATGAGTTATTTTTGAGCATTCTTGAAATATCGGGGTTTGCAGATGAAAAAGTGTAATCTGATTTTTTTTCGATTGTAAAGATGTACTCCATGACCAGCAGAAAAAAATATATGTTTTTTATATACGACAGATCGACTTTTTCTGCTGTTTTTTGCAGGAACTTTCTGGTATCTTCATAAATTTTCATACTGGTCTCCTAAATAAATATCTTATCGAAAAGTTCTTCATAGTACTCGTTTTTTTTATTCAACAGTTCCTGTGTTAATCTGTTTTCCTCTACTCTGAGTCTGTTTATTCTGATTATCCTTCTCTGCATATCGAGGTTATAATTCGCTATATTCAATTTTTTTATCAGAGAAGTCTGAATTATTTCAACCGCGGTTCCAAAGGAATTCTTTTTATAAATTTTTTTAATTTTATCCGAATTCAGATATATACTCAGGAATTCGGGGAAAAAATCCCTGTCTCTTAATCTGATGATATTAAAAAGGGATGGAACGAGTATGTTCTGGTGATTCTCATCTATATATACGGAACTGTGCGGGGAACTGAGCCTTATAACGATATCCCCACTCTTTGTTATATATTTGTCTTTGAGTTTTTCGCCACTTGTGAATTCATCCAGATATTCATCTATTATGTAACCGTCGGGATGTATACTTTTCAGCGTTAAAAGTGTATATTTGAAAGTTTCTGTGGTCCCTTTTCCGGGTTTTTTTCTTCCCAGTACCAGACCGGATTGAATTTTTGTTATATCTTCTAAAGTTATATCGTCCCCTCCTTTGTTATTTTGATAATACTACAAAAATAAAAAAAAAACAACGGATATAGTATTTTATATATACGGGAAATGTATAATAAGTATATTCATTTATCTTTAAAACGGGGAGGTATATTAATATGAGCAGGGTATTTATGGTAATTTTATTATTTTTATTAATTTTACCGACTTCACTGATAGCAGTTAGTGAAAGAATAGAGGAAATCATTCCTTTTTTTGATAATTACGTTCAGAATAATATGGAAAAATGGATGATTCCGGGAATGGCGGTTGGAATTGTGGCGGATGGCGAATTAATTTTTGCGAAGGGCTATGGAGTGAAAGATATTGATTTGGATGAAGCTGTTACTCCTGAAACTATATTCCAGATCGGATCAACATCAAAGGCTTTTACCTCATTTTTGGTAGGCCAATTGGTTGATGAAGGTGTAATTAACTGGAAAGATAAGGTTGTGGACCATTTTCCTGAATTTCAAATGTATGATCCATGGGTAACCTCTAATTTTCTGATAGAAGATCTAATGGCACAACATTCAGGACTTCCACCTTATTCAGGTGATCTAGCAAGCATATTGAATTTTTCAAGAGACGAGATAATTGAAAAAATCAGGTTGATTCCTCCTGAGAATACTTTCAGAACTGATTTTGCTTATCAGAACAATCTCTTTCTGGTCGCCGCAAAAATTGTTGAAAACTATACCGGCCTTTCCTGGGAAGAGAATGTGAAAAGAAAAATATTCGATATTTTAGGGATGTATGAGAGTTCTAATACTGCGGAGGATTACAGAAAAACCGGAAATTTCGCAACGACATATGAACTTTACAATGGGGAAATCACTAAATTGGAATTTGATGGTAATCTGTTTAAATTTCCGTATGTTTATGGCCCCGCCGGTGGGATAAATTCAAATATAATTGACATGTCGAAGTGGCTCGCTCTTCAAATGAACGGGGGAAGCATTGATGACAATATTCTCCTTTCAGGGGAGCAATATAATTTTATACACAGTCCTGCAACTTTAGCAATCAATAATGATTCAAAAATTATTTTTTACTGTCAGGGTTGGATATACGAACAGAGAAAAGATTATAAAGTTTTCTGGCACAACGGTGGTACGGCAGGTTGTAAAACTATGATCGCTTATTTGCCTGATGATGATTTGGGGATAATAGTTTTGAGTAATCTTGGGGGGACCGAGTTGCCGGATTTACTCGCTTATGTTCTCTTCGATCTGTATAAAGGAAAAAAATTCGAGGATTATTCCGCCGTTTATCTGAAATCACTCATGGAAAATCCGGATGAGGAAAGGGAAGAAAATGTTGAAATAACAACTGCTCTTCCTTTTGAAAATTATATGGGAGATTATTATAATGAGTTTTTTGGTAAGGTCTCAATTAATAGTGATGAAGAGCACCTGATTATGAATATAGACGGAAAAAATCTTTCCTTCGATCTTTATCATCTGAATAGAGATAACTTTGTGATCGACAATTCGGATATTATTGAACTGAATGGAGGGGTTATATCTTTTGTAATTGATGAAAATGGTTTTGCAAAGTCGATGTCATTTAGCGAAGGTATTGTTACAAATGGAATAGGAACACTCGATAGAGTGAAATAGCTATTTTTATATATAATCTGATAAATTTTTTCGATGGGACAGCCAATTGATGCTGTCCCATTTTTAAAAAATAACCTTCTTTTAAAAAAAAGAAGGCCAGAATAATAGTTCTAGAAGGTAGTTTTATTTTCAAAAGGTAAATTTATTTCTTTTTATCAACCTCAATCCCTCCACGGCGAGCAATAGAATCCCCCAGAGTGCCATTGAAAGGAACTGGCTCATTCCAAGCAGGTTTAGCCCACTTGAAATAACCTGAAGGAGAACAATTCCCAGAACTACTCCGGAGACCTTTCCGAATCCTCCGTTCGGATTCGTTCCGCCTAGTACGGATATTAAAACTGTGGCCAGAAGATACGACGAACCGTATCCGGCTTTGGCAGAATTGAATCTTGAAAGCATTATTATCGAAGCAACACCCGATAAAAGCCCGGATAATATGTATACTTTTATCGTTGCCTTTTCAACATTTATCCCGGAGAATTTAGTCGCTTTGATATTTGAACCCATCATATAAGTTGATAAACCCATTTTTGACCTGTTAAGTATAACAGCCACTAAAATCGCAACGCCGATGAATATTATGAGAGGAATCGGGATTCCAATTATACTTTCATTTCCAATCGCCAGCAGTCCCCTTGGAAAACCTGAAATAACGTATCCCTTGGTTATGACCAGTGCAATTCCTTCAAGTAGGGTGGAAGTTCCAAGAGTCGCAAGGATGGCTGAAACATCGAAAAAAGATATTATGAATCCATTGACGAGTCCTATCAACGCTGATATCACGAGGCCGGCCGCTATTGCAAGAAGAATTATCCAGAATGTTTCAAAATTTGTGGGAGTTGCCGGAAGTAAATTTTTCATTATCAATGCCATTATTATTCCCGAAAGATTCGCTGATGCTATTATTGATAAATTTATTCCGCCGGTTATCATGGTTATCATCATCGCAAGTGTCAGAATTCCCAGTTCAGGAAGCTGAAACGTCATGGATTGAAAATTGCCGAGAGAGAAAAATTGACCCGGGAGCATTATGGAAAAAGTTATGACCAGTAAAATCAGAATTATAAAGAGCGTGAAGTTTTCATTCATTGAAATTTTGAATTTATTATCTGACATCTATAACAGCTCCTTTTTCTTCGTTTCTCTTTCTCTGATAAGCCGTGATGCTAACACTTACAATGATTACCATTCCGATGAATATTTTATGCCAGTAAGCCGAAATCCCGAGCATGGTCAGTCCATTCTGTACTATAGCGATCAGGAAGAATCCGAGAAGTGTTCCAGGAACCGTTCCCGTTCCGCCTGCAAGACTTGCTCCACCCAGAACAACTGCTGCCAGGACTTCGAGTTCCCTTCCTATCAAGGCGTTTGGAGCGACAGTCAACATTATATTCGCCTGGATTACTGATGCAAGGCCGGCCATCAATCCCATGAATCCATAAACGAAAAGCTGAGTTTTGAATATATTTATTCCTATTCTTCTCGCTGCCTCGGGATTTCCTCCCAGCGCGTAAACTTTTCTTCCCAGAGTTGTGAATCTCAGAATAATCCAGGTGACTATAACGGCTGCAACAAGAAGCGTTATCGGCATTGATAAACCGAAAAGGCTTCCATCAGCTCTTTGAAAACTGACGAGATTTTTATCCATGAACCACATGGGAAATCCGTAAAGCCATTTTCCCCCGGTGATAAAAATCAAAAGACCATAAAATGCGTTCAGTGTAGAAATGGTAACGATGATTGATGGAACTTTCAATGTGTAAACCAGAATAGCATTTATTGAACCGAGTGCCAGACCTACCAGACCGGCGATCAGAAAAGCCAGGAACATATTCCCGCCATTGTTTATAATTATCGTCGCCATCACGTACTGTGCAACCGTTGCAGTGGCTGTAAAGGAGATATCGATTCCTCCGGAAATCAATACCACGAGTACACCCATGGCCATGATGGCAAGGTAAGAATTGCTCACCAGAATTCCATACAGATTATTTATGCTGAAAAAATTCGGTTTTAAAATTGTGAATATCGTTCCGATTATCAATATTGCAACGATAAGGACAAATTCATTATTTTTAAATATGTCAGTGATTCCTGTTTGTCTCTTCATATAATTCCCTTTCGCTTAGATCAGCTGAATTAAATTTTCCAGTTATTCTTCCAGAAGCCATTGTGTAAATCGTATGAGTGTTGTAAAGAATTTCTTCCACTTCATCAGAGATCATTATTATTCCCATACCCTGTTCTGCCAGCGCCTTGATTATTTTATAGATGCTCGCCTTCGCTGCAACGTCAACCCCAACAGTCGGGGAATCGAGGATGAGTATTTTGGGATTTATTCCTATCCATTTTCCAAGAACGACCCTCTGTTGATTACCACCTGAAAGTGTTTTGACGGGGGATTCAAATGAAGAAATTTTTATATTCAGATTTTCCACACTCTGTTTCACTTCTTTTTTTTGAAGTTTTTTATCGATTAATCCGTGTTTCAGAATTCTCTGAAGTACGGTCAGTATCATGTTCTTGCTCACCGATTGATCCATGACTAATCCAAGTGATAATCTGTCTTCCGGGACGTAACCGATTCCAAATTTTTTTGCATCGTCTATATTTCTGATTTTTATCTCTTCGTTTTCTAAAATTATATGACCGCTGTCAGGTTTGTTCATCCCGAATAACGACAGGGACATTTCGGTTCTTCCGGAACCCAAAAGTCCTATAATTCCCACAATCTCTCCTTTGTGGAGTTCAAAGGAAATATCTTTATAGTTATCTTTTTTTGAAAGATTTACCACCTCAAGCAATAAACTTTCCTTATCCTTTTCAAATTCCTGAATTTTTTCCTTTTTGAAATTTTTACCCGTCATTAAAAATGCCAGTTTATCGTCGTCGAGTTCGTTGACCGGGTAATCACCAACCTTTTTCCCATCTCTCAGGATCGTCACATTTTCCGCTATTGACATCACTTCATCCAGTTTGTGACTGACGAAGATTGTGGATACCTTTTTATCTTGAAGATCCTTTATTATTCCCAGAAGAACTTCCACTTCCTTTTTTGTGAGAGAAGCAGTGGGTTCATCCATTATAACCAGTTTCGCATTC
>JASGMR010000012.1 GCA_030156385.1 Kosmotogales bacterium | reverse complement strand
AAAAAGTTCAAGTGCTAAAGGACCAAAGAGCTTAAAAGAAAAACCTAAAAGATGAAAAGCAGCTTAGAAAACAGAGAATTGGCAAATAGCGAACAGGAAAACGGCAGTATATAGCGTTTAGGATTTGGTGCCTTAGGACAGAGAACTGAGAACAGTAAACGGATAACAGGGAAACATATAATAATATAAAAATTTAAAATCGAAATGATGTTTGTTCAAAACTGAAAGTTTACTTGTCTTTTTATAATAATTTAAGACCTCATGGTTCTCTGAATTATGAATCACCCGACGGTTTTTATGATATTTGCAGTAATTTACAGTATACCTACGTTAGAGCTTGATTTGTTTTATTTCTTTCCCATATTTAGGGGTCAGGTCTGTCAAGAAAACGATGTAAACTTGAAAAATATTCATAAAATGGGATTAAAAAAATTGAGTTTTTAAAAATGACAATTACTAACTCTTTTTATCTGTTGTCTAATTTTCTATTTCTCTATTATCTTATGCTCTACACCCTGTACCCTAGACCCTGCACCCTAAATTCACCCTTTACCCCCTTTCATCCTTTCGTACAATTATCTATCGCACCTCAATTTATGTGGCCGTCTTTTTCATGACAAAGGCCATGAGAAAAATTACTTCTCACGGCCTCCATCTTATGTTAAAAATCGATTTTCAGGAGATAAATTTTACCTTATTAATATAAATCAAGTAGTATTTTTTTTATATCGGCCGCACTCAACATCAGTTGTCCTCCCTGCGGATGATCAGTGAGCATGGATTTTTCATCGACCCAATACTCATCCGTAGCTTTAATAACCCCGGAGGAATCTATAACAAATACTTCTTCAGCGTTTTTATAACCGTATATTTTCAGCATATCTTCATTCTGTACTACATTTACATTTTTCATTTCTTCGTAACAGGCCTCCGAACATCCATCACCACTCAACAACCATATTATTCTGGTGAGTTTGGAATTAAAAGCACTCCAGTTTTCGGGAAGAGAAAGAATTTCACTAAGCCGGATATTACCCATATAATACGAATCACTATCATAATCAGATTCTTCTGTACCATAGGGTACATCCGGACTCAATATCAGAATGGTAATAATATTCTCCGGTATTTTAACAGAATTTCCCAACACATCCTCTGCTTCTACCTCGGGTGCTTTGTTCCCAGAGGTCAAAAAAGGTTTGTACGTTGCTTCCTCTTTCACTGGAATCAGGGATATTAAATCACCACTCCGGGATATATCATTTATTTTAAAATTTGTCCCGCCAAAACCTATCACATCTTCCGCCGAATAGATTTCCGGAGACAATACGCTAAATTCTATATTCCCGTCGAGATTTCTGTCGATTCCAAAGTGAACATCAGATAATACGCTGTAGTTTCCATCGCTTCCGGAAGTGAACAGTATTATTTTATACCCCATGTCATTATAATATAAAACACCCTCCTGGTGGCTCGAAATCCAGTATTCCAGACTGTAATCCCCGTATAAGCCGTATTTCGTTGCAAAAAATCTCAGGAGAATTTCTTTTTCTGTTTCTCTTCCATTTTCAACATATGAAACCTTCACTTTTTGCTTCCAGAACCTCGTATCCTGTTCACCGTTCGTTTCCCTGAGATATAATTCTGCTGCTCCCTCGTTTTCAAAAATCCCATCACCATCAGAATCAACAATTAAAACAGGATCAGTCCCTCCCACAAATCTCACCGGAATGGTACTATCAGCGATCTGAAGGTTCCCGGTTAAGAATCCATCGGTCAGTTCCCCACCGAGTTTAACGGTTTCGACATATGAGCCTATGCTCCAATCTATTGTCACCGGCAAATAACCGTTTATAGGTGTTCCAAATATGATAAACGGAACCAGTAAAAAAAGTACTATTATGAAACTCTTGAATAATTTCATTTAACTCCCCTCCTTGTGATTAAAAAACACGAATATGTTTTTTCAACTTGGATCGTCTGCTCATCTGAAACTCACTACAAAAAAATGATGAAACAACAACCAAAAAACTATTATTACTATCGTCAACATATTTTTCACATATATTTTCATTATACAAAAATTAGTTATATATAATTCATTATAGCACAATTATTCTGATCGAATTTAATATTAACCTAATTTTACTGATAAATTAAATACATAGTAATTTTCAATAATATTAACTGAAGATTTGATGTTGCTATTCATCTGCATTCACAGACAATTTCGCCATTCTGTTTGATTTAACATGTTTCATATCCTTAAGAACAGGGGTAGCGCATGCAAAAAATATTATGCAAAACACAGTCAGTTTTATAAAATAAACAGTTATTCGTTGCAGAACTTAAATTTCGATATTTAACTTCAACCTCATTATTCTTTACATTTCTTGATGCGCAGTTTACGCCAAAAACCCCATACGACAGAAAAGTCCTGAATTCAATGAATACGTTATATATATTTACAAATATTAAATAGCGGAACTGAAAAACTGAAAGATTCTATTCGTTTTGAAGAAGCGAAACATCAAAAATCACAATAAAATATTACACAAAAACTGAGAACCAGGTAAACATATAAATGAAATGATATAAAAAATAAAAATGACCCCTATACAAGGGGTCATTCATGTCATCTATCTAAAATGGGCTTATTAATACATTCCGCCCATTCCACCCATGCCGCCACCGGCAGGCATCTGTGGTTCAGGCTTATCTTCAGGTTTTTCTACAACTGCTGCTTCAGTTGTCAGTAAAATACCGGCAATCGAAGCTGCGTTCTGCAAAGCGCTTCTTGTAACCTTTACAGGATCAATAATTCCAACTTCAAACATATTGGCGAACTTATTTCTCAATGCATCATATCCGTATGTTGAATCATCTTTAGCCAATACTTTATCAACGATAACTGCACCTTCTAATCCTGCATTAGTCGCGATTAATTTCATAGGTATATCCAGGGAATCCATAACGATTTTAATACCTAATTTTATATCTCCATCTTCTTCTGCATCATAAACAGCCGGTAATACTTTCTTTGCTCTCGCTAAAACTACTCCGCCACCTGCGACTATTCCTTCTTCAACAGCTGCTCTGGTTGCACTCAAAGCATCTTCTATTCTGTGTTTCTTTTCTTTCAATTCGGTTTCTGTTGCAGCTCCTACTTTTATAACAGCTACTCCACCGGATAACTTTGCCAGTCTTTCCTGTAATGTTTCCTTCTCATAATCTGATGTAGTCTGTTCAACCTGAGCCTTAATCTGTCCGATTCTCTTCTTGATAGCTTCAGGATCACCCTTACCATCAACGATTATTGTATTGTCTTTATCTACCTTAACCATTGCGGCGGTTCCAAGATCTTCGATATTGACATTTTCCAGCGTCAAACCTAAATCTTCAGTAATAACCTTTCCACCTGTGAGAACGGCTATATCTTCAAGCATAGCTTTTCTTCTGTCACCGAATCCAGGTGCCTTGATTGCCATTGATTCCAACGTGCCTCTGATTTTATTCAGAACTAATGTCGATAAACCTTCGCCTTCAACATCTTCAGCTATCAAAACCAAAGGTTTTCCTGCCTGAGCAACCTTTTCCAATATTCCAACGATCGGTTTTACTGCGGTGATTTTTTTGTCTGTTATTAAAATGTAAGGATCTTTTATTGCGGATTCCATTTTTTCGGGATCCGAAACAAAATAAGGTGAAATATATCCTCTGTCAAACTGCATTCCTTCTACAAAATCAACGAAAGTTTCCATCGATTTTGAATCTTCAACCGTGATTACTCCATCTTCGCCAACTTTTTCCATCGCGTCTGCTATCAATTCGCCTGTTTCAGTATCATTTGCGGAAATCGCGGCTACCGATGCGATATCTTCTCTTGAAGAAATTTTCTTAGACATCGATCTGATTTCTTCGACCGCTTTATCAGTTGCAGCTTTAATTCCCTTTTTAACGAGCATCGGGTTTGCACCTGCCGCAACATTCTTCAATCCTTCTCTGATCATGGCCTGCGCCAATACAGTTGCTGTTGTTGTACCGTCTCCGGCAATGTCATTTGTCTTCGATGCAACTTCCTTAACGAGTTGTGCACCTAAATTTTCAAATTTATCTTCAAGTTCTATTTCCTTCGCTATTGAAACACCATCATTTGTTATTGTTGGAGATCCCCAGCTTTTTTCTAAAACAACATTCCTTCCCTTCGGTCCCAGGGTCAATTTAACAGCATCAGCGACTGCGTTTACTCCTCTTTCGAGAGCTCTTCTTGAATCTTCTCCGAATCTAATTTCTTTTGCCATCTATTTTTCCCCCTTTAATCCTCTAACTTTGCAAGAATATCGTCCTGATCCAAAACGATATAATCCACGTCATCAATTTTTATTTCGGTTCCTGCGTATTTGGAGAATAATACTTTATCACCAGCTTTTAGCTCTACACCATCAAGCTTACCAACTTCAACAACCTCTGCTTTCATAGGTTTTTCCTTTGCTGTATCAGGAAGTACAATTCCTCCTGCTGTCTTTTTTTCTTCAACGCATGGTTTAATTAACAACCTTGTTCCTAATGGTATAACTTTCATCAAATAAATCCTCCTTTCAATTTAGCACTCTTTTATTGAGTCTGCTAAAATTATAATAATACATTTTCGGTTATAGTTCAACTACAAAAAAAAGAAGACTATGTTAATGATAAATTAAAAAAGGAAGGCAATGCCTCCCTAAGCTGATTCTATTGTCAATAAATTCGTCGATTTTGTTTTCCCGAAAGGAATTCCCGCGGTAAATATGTACAGATCTCCCTTTTGAAGCAAATTCTCCTGTATGGCTTTTTCTTTTACCTTCGATAATATTTCATCGGTTTTCAATCCTATATCATGCAGCATTGGAAAAACACCCCAGATCAAAGGAAGTCTGTAATATGTTCTTTCATTTGGGGTTATAGCCAGGATCGGCATATTCGGCTTGAATCCCGAAACGTTTATTGCCGTGTATCCTGAATATGTACTACTGATAATGATCTTTATATTCAGTTTTTCCGAAGTTTTCCAGACCGCCTCACAAATGGCCTCCGTTATATTTTCAGCTTTATGTCCTTCTCTTACCCAGCTTTGCAGATCGTTTCTCCTGATTAGATATTTTTCGGTCGCCAGAGAGGTTTTGACCATTACTTTGACAGCCTCAACAGGGTATTTTCCTATTGATGTTTCTCCGGAAAGCATTATCGCATCCGTTCCTTCGATTATTGCGTTGGAAATATCCGTTATCTCGGCTCTTGTTGGTACAGGATTATCTATCATAGATTCGAGCATTTGCGTCGCGGTAATAACCGGAATTCTTTCTCTGTTTGCACAGTAAATGATCTTTCGCTGTGCCATGGGAACTTCCTCAACATTTATCTCTACACCCAGGTCTCCTCTCGCAACCATTATTCCATCAGAGAGTTCGCATATTTCTTCAAGATATTCCAGCGCCTGCTTAGTTTCAATTTTTGAAATCAATGGAATATCCGATCCCATTTCTGAAATCGTATCCTTCGCCAGTTTTACATCCTTTGAGGTTCTGACAAAAGACATTGCAAAGTAATCGACATCTTTATCTATTCCAAGTTTTATGAAAAGCTTATCTTTTTCGGTGATGGCGGGGATACTTATCTCTGTACCCGGTATATTTACTCCTCTTCTGTGTGTTATGGTGCCACCGTTGATAATCTTCGTATATATATTTTTATCATCACTCGACAGCACTTCTAATTCCAGTTTCCCATCATCAACGAGGATAATATTTCCCTTTTTGACTTCTCTGGGTAACAGAGAATAATTTATCGACACACGTTTTTCGTTTCCCACTATTTTTTCGGTGGTCAAAACGAATTCATCACCTTCGTTCAGAGTAACATGTTCCTCACTGAAGGTGCCAGTTCTTATCTTGGGTCCCGATAAATCCATGAGTATTGAAACGGGCCTGTTCAATTCTTTTCTCACTTTTTTTATACGGTCTATCACAGCAGAATGGACTTCCACACCCTCATGTGAAGTATTCAGTCTTGCGACATTCATTCCCGCACAGATAAGTTCTTTGAGCTTTTCTTCGGAGTTTGTAGATGGTCCTATCGTGCAGACAATTTTTGTTTTTCTCATATAATCAACACCTAAGAAAGAATCTTTATCATTTCGATAAGCTTCGGATCCAGACCCTTCTTGTTAGCTAAAACATCACCCAGGGGGACCCTTTCCATTCTACCGGAAATGAGAGAAATCATGACGTCAGTATCGTTATCCTGAAAAGCTTTTACAGCTTCATAACCCATTCTTGAGGCGAGCAACCTGTCGTATGCGGTTGGAGAACCTCCTCTTTGCACATGACCCAATATCGTTATTCTTGTATCGTACCCTATCCTGTGCTCAATATGTCTTGCAACGGTGTAAGCCGAGGCCGCACCTTCAGCAACGACGATAATGCAATTGATCTTACCTCTCTGTCTTTCATGCCATAATTTATCAGTCAATTTATCGTAATCCACAGGTATCTCGGGAATGATAACCGCCTCCGCGCCCGTGGCGATCCCTGAACATAATGCGATGTATCCCGAACCTCTTCCCATCACTTCAACGATAAACGCTCTCTCATGGGAACTGGCGGTATCCTTTAATTTCTGAATATTTTCCATACATGTGTTTAAACACGTGTCGACACCTATGCAGGTGTCGGTATATCCTATATCATTATCTATCGATCCTGGAATTCCAACTACCGGAAAATCAAATTCTTCATTCAGTAGGTGAGCTCCCGTCAGACTTCCATCACCACCAACTACTATCAAGCCGTCGAATTCGTGTTCTTTCAATATGTCCACTGCATTTTCCCTGGTCGGTTTTAACTGAAATTCTTTACACCTGGAACTTCTTAAAACAGTTCCCCCTCTTTCCATTATTCCGCCTACGGAAGAGTAATCCATTTTTGAAAAATCCTCATCGAGTAATCCTGAGTAACCTCTATTGATTCCGTATATCTCAATTCCCTCTGTTACGGCAGTTCTGACTGCTGCCCTTACCGCTGCGTTCATTCCAGGAGAATCTCCTCCGCTGGTCATTATAGCTATCTTTTTTATCATAAAAAATCCTCCTAATAAAATTTCAACTCCAAAATTATAGCACACATATATGATCCTAAATTTATCTCTGAAGAAACCTCCCGCTATTTTATTTAATTGAAATAATATGTATAATTATTCTAAAAGGTGGTGGTTTTTATGAAACTATTGAGATCGGGACTTCATCAACCTATGGCAGAAATGATCAGGGATATTTTAAAGCACGAAGGAATTTCCTGTGAAATCGTCCCTTTACCCGATATTTTACCGGAAGTGTATATGGGCCAGGGTGCTCTTTACAATTTGCTGGTCGATGACGAACAATTTCAAAAAGCCCTCGATACTATCGAACTGTATCAGGATTCTTCAAAAGAAAACGACGTTGAATAGACAATGTTGATGATTCATGAAACAGTTTTAAAAGAGCGGCAGGCCTTTTTTCTAAAATAAAATAAATAAAGCTAATCAAAATATAGGCTTAAGAATTGAATCTAAACGCTTATAAATACTTAAAAATGCAGTTGATTAATATAATAATAGTTGTATAATTTCTTTGAAAGATGAACGAAAAAAGGGGTGGTAAGTTTGAATTTAAAAAGAACTCCTCTATATCAGGAACACATTGATTTAGGAGCAAGAATGGTAGAGTTCGCCGGTTGGACTATGCCTATTCAATATTCAACACTGAAGGAAGAGCATCTTTCGGTCAGAAATAATGCCGGGATGTTCGATGTTTCACACATGGGAGAAATATTCATCGAAGGGAAAGACGCGGAAAAATTTGTTGATTATCTTGTAACTAACGATGTAACGGGATTGGTTCCCTATCAAATATGTTACACGCCGATGTGTAATTATGAAGGCGGCGTTGTTGATGATATCCTAGTTTACAAGTTTTACCATAATAAAATTCTTCTGGTCGTTAACGCTTCAAACACCGAAAAAGACTATGAATGGATTTTAAAAAATTCCGGAGGATTTAACGTAGAAATAAGAAACGAATCCGATTCTTATACTCAAATAGCCCTTCAGGGACCCAAAGCACAGGAGATTCTAAATGAAATCTCAGGAGTGGATTTACATAACATAAAATATTATCACTTTGAAAAAGGCCCTGTCGACGGAATTGAATGTATCGTTTCCAGAACGGGATACACAGGTGAGGATGGATTTGAACTGTATTTAAAAAACGGTTCCTCGGTATATCTCTGGAGAAAATTGCTTGAAGTTGGTAAATTCATGGGAATTAAGCCTGCGGGACTCGGTTGTAGAGATACATTGAGATTTGAAGCCGCTCTTTGTCTTTACGGAAACGAATTATCGGATAACATTTCACCTTTAGAAGCGGGTTTAAAGTGGACCATGAAATCCGACAAGAATTTTATAGGAAAATCTTCATTACTAAAACAGAACGAGGAAGGATTACCATACAGATTAAGAGGAATAGAGCTACTGGAAAAAGGTATAGCACGACACGGAAGTGAAGTGCTGGACGAAAATGGGGAAAATATTGGTTGGATTTCCACCGGATATCTTTCGCCAACGCTTCAGAAATCTATTGCACTGGGTTTTTTAAAACCGGGATACAGAAAAATAGGTACGGAAATAGTTGTGGCTGTAAGAAACAAAAAAATCAAAGCCAAAATTATCAAAACACCATTTTATAAAGGTTCAGTAAAACGATAAGGAGGTAAACATTATGGCAAAATATACAAAGACTCACGAATGGGTAACTGTGGAAGGTGAACTCGCGATAGTAGGGATCACAAAATATGCCGTCAGTCAATTGGGAGAAGTGGTTTTCGTAGAACTACCGGAAGAGGGACAGGAAGTCGAAAAAGGCGAAAGTATATGTAATGTGGAATCGACAAAATCCGCAAGTGAAGTTTTCGCACCCGTTTCAGGAATTGTAAGATCAGTGAATGAAGAACTCGAGGACAGTCCGGAATTAGTAAGTGAAGATCCCGAAAATAAAGGCTGGTTGTTCAAAATAGAAATGAACAGACAGGAAGAAGTCGAAGATTTACTGGAAGAAAAGGCTTATAACGAAATTACAGGCGATTAAAAATGAAAAAATATCCATATTTGCCGCATACTGAGGAAGAAATTTCTCAGATGCTTTCCTGTGTTGGCGTAAATAAAATCGATGATCTTTTCATGGATCTTCCTGAAAATCTGAAAGTTGACACTCTCGACATTCCCGACAGCAAAGACGAATTTTCAGTATACAGAGATCTGGAAAACCTATCGCTTAAAAATACCGATCCCTCAAGGATGGCAGTGTATAAAGGCGGAGGAATTTACTATCATTTCATTCCTTCGGTAGTTGACACTCTTTCATCCATGGGAAATTTTTTAACAGCCTATACACCATATCAACCCGAAGTATCTCAGGGATCCTTACAGACTCTTTTCGAATTTCAGACAATGATCAGTGAAATCACTGGTATGGAGGTCTCAAACTCTTCAATGTACGATGGAGCAACGGCACTGGCAGAAGCCGTTTTAATGGCATGTAGAATAAACAAGAGATCGAAAGTTCTGTTTTCAGAAAGTCTGAATCCCGAGTATTTCCACGTAACCCAAACATACTGTTTCGGGGAAGAGATAGGTATTGAAAAATTTTCTTTTGACAGTATATCAGGCCAGACAGATTATAATGAATTAAAAAACAAACTATCGGACGATATATCCGCAGTCGTCGTAGGATATACGAATTTCTTCGGAATAATCGAAGATCTGGAAAAAATCAAAAAAATGTTACCTGAAAAAGTTCTTTTAATAGTATGTGCCGAACCCTTTACGCTTGGAATTTTAGAAAAGCCCGGAACCCTCGGAGTTGACATAGTTGTAGGTGAGGGTCAACCACTGGGCAACCGACCATATCTTGGCGGCCCCAATTTTGGTTTCTTTTCTTCAAAAGAAAAATATATAAGAAAAATGCCGGGAAGAATAATCGGCGAAACTGACGATATAGATGGCAAAAAAGGATATGTAATGGTTCTGCAGACCAGGGAACAGCACATAAGAAGAGACAAGGCAACTTCAAATATCTGTTCAAACCACGCACACAACGCACTGAGAGCGACTATATATCTATCTTTAATAGGAAAATGGGGATTCCGGGAAATAGCCAGAAGATCCTTCTCAAAAGCCCATTATCTTTATGAAAAATTACTCAAAAACGAAAAAATTTATCCGGTATTCAACGGTCCGTTTTTCAACGAATTCGTAGTTAGAATAGACGAAGACATTTCCTCTCTCAACAGAGAATTGCTGAAAAGAAATATTCTGGGACCTGTTGACGTATCAAAATATTTCAGAAATATGGGTAACTGTGCTCTTTTTGCTGTCACTGAAATGAATAGAAATGAAGATATAGAATATTTAATCGCCACTCTGGAGGAATTATTATGACAATTTTTGATAAATCGGTTGAAGGTAAAATAGCATTCAGTCTTCCTGAGGAAAAATCTTATGGTTTTGATCCCGAATCAACTCTTTCAGAAAAATATATCAAAAAAAGTTCCACCGACTTGCCCGAGTGTTCGGAATTAGATATTGTCAGACATTATTCAAATTTAGCTAAAATAAACTATTCGGTGGATCATGGGTTCTATCCACTGGGCTCCTGTACTATGAAATATAATCCAAAAATAAATGAAAATGTGGCTTCTTTAAGCGGATTCGCAAATCTTCATCCTTTGATGGAAGAAGATGATATTCAGGGTGCTCTCGAATTGATGTTCGATCTGCAAAATTATTTATCGAAAATCACCGGAATGGATGAAATAACACTTCAACCGGCGGCGGGAGCTCATGGCGAACTTACAGGAATGCTGATAGTAAAAAAATATTTTCAAAGTAAAAATGAAAAAAGAAAAAAAGTTTTGATTCCGGATTCCGCTCATGGGACAAATCCCGCGTCAGCTATCATGGCAGGATTTGATGTTGTGGAACTAAAATCGGACGAAAATGGCATTTTACCTTTCGAAACTGTAAAAAATGCCCTGGATAAAGATGTTGCTGCAATAATGATGACTAATCCCAACACATTGGGATTATTTGAAAAAGATATAGTTAAAATCGCCAGGATCGCGCATGAAAACGGAACGCTCCTGTATTATGACGGTGCAAATTTAAATGCCATAATGGGAAAGATCCGCCCTGGCGACATGGGATTTGATATCATTCATCTGAATCTACATAAGACTTTCTCAACCCCTCACGGTATGGGTGGTCCTGGAAGCGGTCCAGTAGGAGTAAAAAAAGAGTTGAGGGAATTTTTGCCCGTTCCTATTGTGAACAGAAATGATGAAAAATTCTATTTTGATTACGATTTAAAAAATTCGATAGGTAAAATGAGATCTTATTATGGAAATTTCGGTGTACTGATCAGAGCATACGCATACATCCTTTCGATGGGAAACGACGGATTGAAAAAAGCTTCCGAACTGGCTGTTTTAAACGCTAACTACATCAAATGCAATCTCAGGGAGATAATTCCACCTGCTTTTGAAGGCGTATGTAAACATGAATACGTGGGATATCCCGGAAATTTACCGAAGGAATACAACGTAAAAACATTGAATATAGCCAAAAGAATGCTGGATTATGGTATACATCCACCGACCATTTATTTTCCACTCATCGTTCATGAGGCACTCATGATAGAACCAACAGAAACCGAGAGTAAAGAAACTCTGGATAATTTCATCGAAATTACCAAAAAAATTGTCCAGGAAGCCAAAACAGATCCTCAGATAGTGATAGATTCACCTCATAATACATACGTCAGAAAATTGGACGAAGCGAAGGCATCTAGAAAACCTAAGGTAAGATGGAACAAAAGTAGTTGAAAAAAAGATTAACACGTGATATTATTTTTCTTGCTGAGCAGGAGTAGCTTCAAGCGGTCGAGCGCCGCCTTGGTAAGGCGGAGGTTGAGAGTTCGAATCTCTTCTCCTGCTCCATAAGGGCTGAGAAATCAGCCCGTTTTCTTTTCTATATGAGCATTTAACCATTTATTTACAAAAAAGTATTCATAAATTAAAATAAAATATGTAATATTTTACTGACCGGTAGGTAAAAAATGGAGGTGTATTATGTCGGCAATAGGTAACATGAAGAAAGCTATGTGGAGTCAGGCTGCGAAGTTTGTTGCAAACGTAGTTAGAAATTCATCCGAAGATTCAATGTATAAACTATTCGCTACTGTCGCTGCTTTGAGTAAAGAACCCGCTAAGAGTGGACTGAAAAAAATCGCTCAAATGGCTAAAGAAAAACATCCAATGATAACATCATGGAAAAGAGTTTTTGAAAATGCAAGTCCTAAAAGTGTAGAAAAAGTAATGAATAATTTAGTAATTAATGAATTTGCTCTTGGAGAAAAAATAAGACAGGAAAAAATGATTGAACACGAGGTAGTCCTTCCAAAATTACTAGTTTTGAGTCCGACCTATGCCTGTAACCTGAATTGTGTTGGATGTTATGCAGGTCTTTACGGAAGAAAATACCAGTTATCGAAAGAAGAAGTCTGGAAAATTATGAGAGAGGCCAACGATCTCGGTATTTACTTCTTCATCATCACTGGCGGAGAACCCTTTGTATGGCCACATTTCTTCGAACTCCTTGAAGAATTCAATGACAGTTACTTCCAGGTTTATACCAACGGAACATTTATCACACCTGAAGTTGCAAAAAGATTAGCAGAACTCGGGAACGCGACATTTGCAGTTTCTGTTGAAGGGTTTGACGAAGAAACAGACTGGAGAAGAGGAAGAGGAACTTTCAAGAAGATTCTTGAAGCCTGGAAAAATATGAGAGAGGCCGGAGTCATTTACGGAACTTCAGTCACGGCAACAAAATTGAATCATGATGTAATAATAACAGACGAGTTCTGGCAATTCCTGAAAGATGAAAAACTCGCTTATGCGTGGGTTTTCCAGTTCATGCCGGTTGGAATGAACCCGTCCATGGACCTCGTTCCTACTCCGGAACAGAGATATGAAAGATTCTGGAAGACTGAAGAAGAGAGATTGAACGGTGATTTTGCATTCGTCGCCGATTTCTGGAATCACGGTTTTCTCACTCACGGCTGTCTAGCCGCAGGATCAAAATATTTACACATCAACGCAAAGGGATACGCTGAACCATGCGTTTTTCAGCAGTTTGCCGTTGACAGCATAAGGGAAAAATCATTATTGGAAATACTCAAATCTCCTTTCTTCACAGCTTATAAAAGAATGGTTCCATACAGTGAGAATTTGTTCAGACCCTGTCCAATCATCGATAACCCAAAGGTTTTGAGGGCCATGGTAAAGAAATTCAACGCGATTCCTCAGCATGACGGAAGTGAAAGAGTTGTAACAGAGTTAGCACCTGAACTCGATCAACTTGCCGAAGGCTGGAAGAAATACGCGGACGAACTCTGGTATGAAAAGGGATACAATGAAAGTCACCCTTCAAAGAGAGGCGTTTACGACTATCATACAAGAATGAAAAGATACGGCGACAAAGAAGGAAAGTTAGCTCTGGATAAAAAGGGATAAAAAAATTAAAGGGGTGAATTATGACTCAAAATGATTCGAGACTAAAGATAATAAATGCAGCACGTAAGGCTTTTGCAGAAAAGGGTCATGATGGAGTTAGCATGTCTGAAATCGCCCAGATTGCAGGTGTAAAAAAATCCCTTATTTATTATTACTTTCCGAGTAAAGAAGATCTGTTTTTCGATGTATGGGAATTTTCAATCGATGAACTTGAAGGTCATCTCTTTGGAGATATCGAAGGCGAGAGTAAATACTTAGGTAAGATAAAGAAAGTGCTGAAATCATACATTGATTTTTTGACTAGCAGAAATGAAGTAAAAAAGATAATTCTTATGGAAAAGGGAAATCTCTCAAGAATTGATGAGAACACCTGGATAAAAGCTAGTAAAAGATACGACGATTTGAAAAAAAGGATTTCAGAGTTGATCTTAAGAGCCAAAGAGGCGGACGTTGTGGCTGATGATGTAGATCCAAAGGGAGCTGCCGAATTGATATTGAATGGTTTTAACCCTTTCAGCAGTGTTGAAGAAATGAAAACGGTAGAAGAAATAATTCTCAGAGGCTTAATTTCAAAAAAGGAAATTTAAAAGAAACTTTTATAAAAAAGAGGAGAATCTCAACGATTCTCCTTTTTATTTATAAGCACATTTTTTTGTTTTTCTCTTCCCTTGAATGATTTTTCAACAAAAATATCTTTGCCTTTCATATCTCTTTCAACATAATACATCGCGGTAGAATATGTAGAAGGAGAGGGAGTGAATATCTGAATTTGATTCTGTGGAATTTCCAGGTACTTTTTGATGAAATCCCGCAGTTCATTCATAGCATTCAGATCAGATCCCGGATGGGCAGCTATAAAATAACAGGCAAGAAATTGATTTCTGTTTCTGACCATCCTGAACAACCTTATAAAATCCAGAAGTATCTTCTCCTCCGGTTTAGACATGAGAGTGAGAACAGTTCGATTCACATGCTCCGGGGCAATTTTCATTTTTCCGGATATGTGTTTTTTTAAAATCCTTTTGAGAACATTTCCCGCATTTGCATCTTTCAATATTAGATCATATCTCAATCCTGATCCTATAAAAACATTGTTTACACCCTTAATTCTATTGACGGATTCTAGTAAATCCAAATACTTTGAATGGTTCACAGGCAAATTTTTACAAACATCCGGGAAAAGACACTTTTTCTCTTTACACGCACCGGTATCAAATTTCTTTGAACATTCATAACCATACATGTTCGCTGTCGGTCCACCGAGATCGGAAACAGTTCCTCTGAAGTAAGATTTTTTCGTCAGCGCTTCGACTTCATTCATTATATTTTCCTTGCTTCTTGAAACGACATATCTTCCCTGATGTAATCCTATCGAACAAAAATTGCATTCACCATAGCATCCCCTGTGAGTTGTGATGGAATTTTTTATCGTTTCAAACGCTTTCACCTCTCCGTATTTGAGACAATCGGGATGAACCTTTTTTTCAAACCCGATAGAGTAAATGGAATCAAGATCTTCAGTATTGTATAACTCAGGCGGATTCTGCACTACATATCTGTTGTCCTGTTTTTGAAACAATCGTTTTTTAACGAACGGATCGGTGCCTTTATAAAAAACATCAAAAAAAGCCAGGTATTTCTCCTTCTCACTGAGAATTGTCTCATATGAAGGAAGCTCTGTTCCCTCTTCAGGTTTTTTTGAGTCCCAAAAAAGTGTTCCCGGAACATTCCTGGGAATTTCTCCCGTTCTTCGAATTTCCTCAGCAACTTTTAAAATGGATTTTTCCGACATTCCGTAACAAATAAGATCAGCTTTGGAATCCAGAAGAATAGACTTTCTGATTTTATTCTGCCACCAATCGTAATGAGCAAATCGCCTTAAACTCGCCTCAATTCCACCGAGTATTATTTTCGAATCTTTATAAACGGATTTGACATAATTGCTGTACACGATAGTTGCTCTATCCGGTCTTTTGATCGTGCCGTATTTCGGGGAATAAACATCCGTTTTGCGTTTCTTCCCGGACGCGGTGTAGTTAGACACCATGGAATCCACATTTCCTGCGGAAATGCCGAAGAATAGATTCGGTTTTCCAAGTTCAAGCAAAGCATCCTCTTTTTTCCAGTCGGGCTGTGATATAATCCCGACTTTAAAGCCGGCGTTTTCGAGAACACGGCCAATAATGGATATTCCGAAGGACGGATGATCTACATAGGCATCCCCGGTTATTAAAATCACATCGAGTTCTTTCCATCCTCTTTTTTTCATTTCTTTTTCAGTCATAGGTAAAAACATATTTCAACCTCAATATTAAAAAAATTAAGCGTTTATGATATCTTTAACTAAGAGTATTATAATATTTGTATCTATCGTTTGGAGGAATATTATGTCAAAGGGTGAAAAAAGAAGTAAAATTTTATCTGAATTATTGATATATCTGGGACTGGCGATAATAATAATTTCTTTATTCATGATTATTTTTTCTGAAAAATTCAGTTTTGATAAAGAACTACTCGTTATCTCTTCGGGAGCAATAATTTTTGCTTTTGGAATTTTTTTATACATATTCAATGTTCTCTCTCTTTCAAGGAAAAATGAAGTGGCAAATGAACTTGTTAAATTGAGTGAGAAATTTGATTCCATTCCCGTCATGTTAAAAAATAATTCTTTCGATAGAATTGATGTTTTTGCCGATGATCTGGCTAAAATTCTTGATAGTAACAGAAAAATGCTCGCGAAAATTTTTAACAAAGGTAATTTTCTGAACGATGAAATGTTAAAAAAGAGTAATGAAGAAAACATACGAAACAATAAAATAATGGAAGATCTAATAGATGAGATACAACATGCTTTTGATGATGTTTACAGGATTTCTGTTAATACGACATCTGAAAAAAAATCGATATATATTAAAATAATGAAAATTCTCTCAAGAAGGTTATCGGGGGCAGGTTTTTACATATTATTACCCGAAATTGGGGATATTTTTGATCCTGTAACCAGTAGTGTGGCTGATGAAGTCAAAGGAGAAACGGAAGGTGTGGTTGTTGAAGTTATAACACCTGGATACAGATTCATGGACGACGTCTTAAAACCGGCATCAGTTGTTGTGTCAAAAAAAGATTAGAAACAGGAGGACCAAAAATGAATAACATAGCAGTTGGAATTGACCTGGGAACTTCCACATCGGAAGTAACCGTATACATAAACAATGAAACCAACACTCTCAGAGACCCTATAGCCAGAAGTCCCATAATACCTTCGGTGGTGGCTATAGATAAAAAGAACAGAATAGTGGTCGGCGATCAGGCCCTGAGATACGTTGGTTCAAAAAAGAGATTCTGTCAGGAAGTTAAAAGATCCATGGGGAAAAAAGAAACGATAAAATTGGGGGACAGAGATTTCAAACCGGAGGAAATAAGTGCCATCATCCTGAAAAAAATCAAGGAACTGGTTGAATCGGTATACAGTACAAAGATAGATGAGGCGGTCATCACCGTTCCGGCAAATTTTCCGGAACCTGCAAGGAAAGCGACTCTCCTTGCCGCAGAATTGGCCGGAATAAAAGTGCTGAGGCTCATAAACGAGCCAACCGCCGCTGCCCTGGCTTATGGAATAAAAAAGTTCAATACTACCGAAGATCTGCTGATTTTCGACTGGGGTGGTGGTACTCTGGATGTTTCTATTCTCGAAATGATTGACAATCAGATGAACGTCATAGCGAGTTTCGGAAATCCGAATCTTGGTGGTAAGGATATTGACGATCTGTTCGCACAGAAATTGCACGATGAATTCATAAGGCTGAATGGCGAATGTACCGTCATAGCATCCGCAGCATTAAAGCAGGAGGTAAAAAGAGGCAAGGAAATCCTTTCCTCTCAGGAAGAAATAGAAATTTATGTACCTTCATACGCAATCAATAAAGCGGGAGAAGATATAGATCTGGACACGATAATAACCCGTGAAGAATTCCAGAAGATAATCAAACCCCTCGTTCTTGAGGCGAAAGATGTCGTTGTTGAAGCACTCGCAACCAAAGCGATAAGAGTTGAAAAAATAAACAAAGTGCTCGCAATTGGTGGTACTTCCTATATTCCGTATGTCAGAGAAATGCTGGACAGCGTTTTTCACAACAAAGTGAGTTTTGATGTTGACCCCGATCTGGCGGTTTCCATAGGTGCATCTCTACAGGCAGCATATATAAAGGGACTGATAAATAAAAATGAGGCCATAAATATAAAAGATGTTTCCCCTTATGGGTTGGGAGTTCCGGTTTTGGAATCAATGGGGAGACAGATAATGGCTTTTTACGATCCACTCATTGAGCCTAACACTTCCCTTCCATACTCGGTCAGTAAAACATACAATCTGATAACCTCAGATCAGAAAAATGTTGAAATAAAGGTTTTACAGTCCCACTACAGTGGTTCACAACTTTTAAGCAATGTGATCGACACCGGAATAATGGGAAAGATAAAATCTATACCGACCTCAAAAACAGGCGAGCCTCACCCCTTTAAAATAAACTTTATTTACGACAACAATGGGATGATAAAACTATCCGCTTACATTCCCACGACCAACCAGAAACTGGATATAAAATTCAATGACAGCGAGATTTCTATGAGTGAGGAAGAAAAGAAAATCGCCATTGAGAGAATAGAAGATATGTGGATGAAAAACAATCTTCTGAATTATTACACGAAAATAATCCACAATATCCAGAAATATATAAACAACAACGAATTGAGTGATGAAGAAGTAACACAATTACAAAAACTGAAAGATCAAATAGAAAGGTCCCTCAATACCGGCAACAGATATCTGGCGGAAGAGGCGGAAAAAGAATTGAAAAAATACGGAATAGGAAATTAATACATTCCGGAGAAAATTCTCATGATAGATTGCCATATTTTCACATAAAATGGGAGTTTATTAAAATAATCATCGCTGATCAATTTTGATTTTGACAGGTCTTTTTCGAATTGATCTTCGATTTTTTTGATAACTTTTTCATCATAAATAACTGTGTTGATTTCATAATTCAACTTGTAACTCCGAACATCCATGTTTGCGGTACCCACGGTACCGATCTTTCCGTCAACTGTGAGCGATTTTGCATGAATAAAAGCATCGGGTGTATAAAAATATATTTTTATGCCATGTCCTATCACTTCATTTAAATAAGTCTGCGAAGCGTTGTATACACCTGGATGATCCGGCTTTCCGGGAAAAATTATCCTGATATCAACACCTGAATAAGCCGCCGTAATGAGTGCATTCGTGACAGATTCGGTCGGGACAAAATACGGAGTTATTATATAGATATGATCCTCTGCCGACTCGATGAGCTTCACAACGGCCTGCATTATCGAAGGACTGATGGATCTCGGTCCGCTTTTTGCTGTCTGTAAAGGAACACCGTTCATTTTTTCCGAAACTGCGGGAAAATATTTTTCATATTTACCATCAAAGGCATCCGGGATATTTTCAACCTTCATAGTTCTGTAGAAATCATCCGAAAAAACCGCCTGTAAACTGTAAACATAATCACCTTTTATTTTAAGATGCGTATCACGCCAGTATCCGAGCTTTCCCTTTCCCAGATATTCGTCGCCTATGTTGTATCCACCTATATACCCAATATTGCCATCGATTATAATTAACTTTCTGTGGTCCCTGTTGTTGAGCTGAAGATTAAAGATTTTAAGAAAAGGTCTCAAAAAATACGAATAAAATAACAGTTCGATTCCGGCATTTTTCATCTCATTCTCAAATTTTTTATCGATGCCCCCGGACCCGACTTTATCGATTATTATCCTTATTACAATTCCTTCCCCGGCTTTCTGAATCAACAAATCTTTTATTTCATTGCCAAGTTTATCATTCTGCCAGATAAAATATTCCATATGAATATGATGCCTGGCCTTTTTAATTTCATCTTTTATGTCCTCAAATAATTCTTCCCCATCAAAAAAAACCTCCACATCGTTTCTTTTGAAGAGAACGGAATCATTTCTATTATACAAAAAATCGACTAACTGATTGCCTTCCGGAAGCCTGGATTCTCTATTATGATAACGTTCCTTCAGATATTTGCTGACCTTTATTTCCGAAGATAATCTGTATTTTTTCCATTCGATTCCCAGGAAAAAATAAAAGAGGATTCCCACAACGGGTAGCAAAAGAAGAATAAAAATCCATGCGAGAGTTTTTTCAGGCCTTTTTCTATCGTTCACAACCAGCAAAATAACCACTGCGGCATTGAAAATCCAAAACCAATGGAAAAATGTCATAAGTCACCTCTACTGTTTTTATTTTAAAAAATAACCCTTGTTAAATCTTCCAGACCTTCTTTTTTTAAGGATGAAACCGGAAAAACCGCAGGAGGCCCCACCGGTTTCAATGTTTTTTTAAAATAAGTAATCGCTTTATTAATACCATTTTTTGACAGCTTATCGGTCTTCGTCAAAGCTATTATAAATGGAATTTCATAGTAATTGATCCATTCTATCATTTTTTGATCATTTTTTTGAAGCGGATGTCTGGAATCAATCAGTAGAACAACCAGATCTAAATCAGGTCTGTTTTTAAAATAGTCTTCGATGAGCCTGTTCCATTTTTCTTTTTCAGATTTCGATACTTTGGCAAATCCGTAACCTGGTAAATCTACAAAATATATGGAATCATTCACAAGAAAGAAATTCACGGATTGGGTTTTCCCCGGCTTTGAACTCGTTTTGGCGAGTTTTTTATTGAACATGGCATTCAACAGAGAAGATTTGCCAACATTGGATCTGCCGGCAAATGCTATCTCTTTTCTATCTTTTTTTGGAAATTGATTTTCCGTATAGCAAGTTTTATAAAGACTAACCGAGTTTATCATTTTTTACCAGTGCGATTTTTAAAACATCATCAATTTTTTCCGCGAAGTTTATTTTCAAATTGTTTTTGATTTCATCAGGAACCTTTTCAAGATCGGCCTCATTTTGGGCAGGAATTATGACTTCCTTCATTTTTAATCTGAAAGCCGCCATTAGCTTTTCTTTCAATCCGCCTATAGGTAAAACTCTTCCGGTTAAAGTGATTTCTCCCGTCATGGCTATGTCAGGTCTGACCGGAACTTTTAAAACGGAGGAAATTATCGCCGTTGTCAAGGTAACTCCCGCCGACGGACCATCCTTTGGAACCGCTCCTTCGGGTGCATGTATATGAAAATCACTTTTTTCAAAGGTTTCGGCATCGATAATACCACTACAAATACTTCTGGAAAGAGACATTGCAATCTGAGCGGATTCTTTCATAACTTCTCCAAGTTGGCCGGTGAAAATAGTTTTCCCCTTTCCGGGAATCGGGAGAACTTCAATATACATCAACTCTCCTCCAACCGAGGTCCACGCCAGACCGTTGGCCATTCCAACTTCTTCTTTTCTTTTATAATCATCCTCTTTATATCTGGGAGAACCCAAAAACTCTTTCAATTCCTTAACACCGATCTTTATGCTCTCGGCTTCACCCTCGGCTATTTTTGCAATGGCCCCTCTGAAGGCCTTGTTTATCATTCTGTCCAGATTTCGAACCCCGGATTCTCTCGTATATTCTCTGATAAGTTTTCTCAAAGCCGAATCTGTTATTTTCAATTGATTTTTATCTACAGAATATTCCACATAAGTCTTAGGTATGATGTGTTCTTTCGCTATATGAAGTTTTTCGATTCCGGTATAACCGGAAATTTCAATTATTTCCATCCTGTCTCTCAACGCGGGATGTATCGTGTTGAGAACATTTGCAGTTGTCACAAAAAGAATATCCGAAAGATCGAAAGGAATTTCAAGAAAATTATCGGTAAAATCTTTGTTTTGCTCAGGATCAAGAACTTCCAACAACGCAGCAGCGGGATCTCCCTGAAAGCTAACGCCCATTTTATCGACTTCATCGAGAACTATCACTGGATTTCTGGATTCCATCTTCTTTAAAGTCTGAATGATTCTTCCCGGAAGGGCACCCACATAGGTTCTCCTGTGTCCCCTGATTTCGGCTTCATCTCTCATTCCTCCGAGTGAAACTCTTCCAAAATTTCTATTCATGGCTTCAGAGATCGATTTTCCCAGAGAAGTTTTTCCAACTCCCGGGGGCCCCACCAAACAGAGTATAGGTGCTCTGAGATTCTTTGAAAAACTCCTGGCTGCGAGAAATTCGATTATTCTGTCTTTCACATCTTCCAACCCGTAATGATTATCGTTCAGAACCTTCCTGACCTTTTTTAAGGATTTTTCATCCTTCGTATACTCGTTCCAGGGCAATCCCAGCAACCAATCCACATAATTTCTTATCACCGCTGCTTCCGGAGAAAACGAAGAGGATTTTTCAAGCCTTGCGATTTCTTTCTCGGCTTTATCCTTGACCTCTTCAGGAAGATCCTTTTCATCGATTATTTTTTTAAAATTCAGAATATCTTCATCGTCATCCTCAAGCTCATCCTGAATGGCTTTCATTTTCTCTCTCAGATAGTATTCTCTTTGATTTTCCTCGATTCTTGATTTTACCCTTTCGTCAATTTTTTCTTCAAGATCCAGAAGTTCTACTTCATTGGTCAATAGATCCAGAAGTTTTTCCAGTCTTTTTTTCACCAGCAATTCTTCCAAAAGGTATTGTTTGTCCTCAAACTTAAAGGGAAACATGGAAGAAACAAAATCCGAGAATTTATCCGGACTGCTCGTTTCATCGAGTGGTATCATAATTTCATCGGGATATTTTTTACTCTTGCCCACATAATTCAAAGAGAGTTTTTTTACCTTTCTAATAAGAGCCTCAAGAATTTTTGTTCTCTTATATTTTGACTTATTCACCTTTGTTTTCACTAAAAACAAATCTTCAGTTTCTAAAAAATCGGTAATTTCCGCTCTTTCCAATCCTTCAACCAACACTTTATAATTACCATCAGGCATTTTTACAAGTTGAATTATCTTTCCCACAGTTCCATATGTAAACAGGTCGTTTTTATCAACATTGTCCTTTGCAAAATCCTTCTGAGAAACGAATAAAATTAACTGATTATATTTATTTATCGATTCTTCAAGGGCTGATAAAGATTTTTCTCTACCGATGTAGAGGGGCAAAACTGAAGAAGGAAAAACAATCATGTTAGTTCTGGTGGCAATAACAGGTAAGGTTTCGGGTATTTCAACTTTTTTGTCTATTTCGCTTGCGGATATTTTGTCTAATAATTCAAATTTTTTCTCCATATTCTTCCTCCTAATTTAAATGTATTTTATCGTTATGTTTCGATTGAATTCGTCACAATATTTCAATTCAATTATTATAACATTTTCTTTAAATTCTTCAATCAATAATTCCGGCCATTCAATGGCGTATATACAATCGCTTCGACCCTCTTCAAAAAAATCAAGCTCATATATTTCATCCAGAGATTCCAATCTGTAGAGATCGGCATGAACAAGCGTCATCTTCTCTCCCGGATAAACGTTGACAAGGGTGAATGTAGGACTCCTGACTATATCTCTGTCAATTTTCATCGCCTCTGCCAACCCCTTCACAAATGTTGTTTTTCCTGTACCGAGTTCTCCAAAAAGGAGGAGCTTTTCTCCTCCTTTCAGATTCTTCGCTATATTTTTTGAGACACTTATTAATTTTTCTTCGTTTACATTTTCCAATCTAATGATCTTTTTGTAGCTTCTTTCCATTTTTCGAATGATCCGCTTAAATCCTTTCCATTGGGTTTAAATTCTATTTCGCTCAGCCGCCTTCCTTCCAGATCTTTCTTTGTCCAGACTCCAACCGCCAATCCTGCAAGCATAGCTGCACCGAGTGCCGTAGTTTCCTTTATCAATGATCTGTCAACACTGACTCCAAGCAGATTTGCCTGAAAGTCCATCAGAAAATTATTTTTCGTAACTCCTCCATCAACCAGAAGTTTTTTCAAATCTATTTTAGTATCTTCAACGAATAAATCGATCAAATCCTTCGTACTGTATGCTATCGACTCAAGAACCGCTCTCACCAGATGATTTTTCTTCGTACCTCTCGTCATTCCCACAAACAATCCTCTGGCGCTCGGGTCCCAGTAAGGAGCGCCCAAACCGGTCAATGCACCTGAAAAGTAAACTCCCCCATTATCACCGGCTTCTCTGGCCAACTTTTCAGTTTCCGAAGCATTATTTATAAGATTCAAACCATCTTTCAACCATGTTATCAGGGCACCGGTATTAAAAATCGAGCCCTCAAGCGCATAAACGATCTCTTTATCAATTTTCCAGCCAATAGTCGTTAACAGTCTGTTTTCGCTGAAGTAAGGCTTGTCACCTGTATTCATGAGCAAGAAAGACCCCGTTCCATACGTGCATTTTGAATCTCCCCTGTTGAAAGCGGTCTGACCGAACAAGGACGCCTGTTGATCACCGGCTATCCCCGAAATGACCGGACCATATATGGATGAGGCGATGAGTTTTGAGCTGTCAACCACATCGGGCAAAAACAATTCGTCTATTCCAAACAATTCAAGAAGATCTTTATCCCATTTTTTTTCGTTTATGTTAAACAACATCGTTCTCGAAGCATTTGAATAATCTGTAACAAAAACCTTCTCTTTCGTCAGATTCCAGATCAGCCAGCTGTCTACCGTCCCAAATCTCAAAGTTCCTTTCTCCGCTGCCCTTTCAACTTCATAACAATTTTTCAACATCCATTCCATTTTTGTGGCAGAAAAGTAAGGATCCGGAAAAAGCCCTGTTTTTTCATGAATCACATCCTTATATTTCATCAACTCTTTACATCTTTCTGTTGTTCTTCTGTCCTGCCACACAATGGCATTGCAAAGTGATTTCCCCGTGTTCGAATCCCAGGCAACGATCGTTTCTCTCTGATTCGTAATTCCTATGCTGGTTATGTCTCTAAAGGATAATTTGGCCTGTTCCAGAACTCTGTCGATGCAATTCATCATTGAGAGAACCAGATCGGCAGGATTATGTTCCACCCACCCCTGTTCAGGATAAATCTGCTGAAATTCTTCCTGCTGAACAGCTATCTGAACAAAATTTTCATCGAAAATGATGGCCTTTGAACTGCTTGTTCCCTGGTCCAAGGACAAAATATAGCTCACTCTTACCCCTCCAGTACATTCATTTTTTATTTTTTCTTTCTATATATCACATTATCTTTTTTCTTTGAATCGTCTATTATTTCATTGACCTCATCAGGTAAGTCGTATTCAGCTGCCTTTAAAAAGGAAATAATCATATTCTCAGGAATGGAAGAAATGACCCATAAATCTGAAATGAAAATTTTACTGTTGTTTCTTATCGGAGCCGTATTTATACTGGATTGAATAGCCTTTATATATCTTTCATTATTGTCTTCATTGTTGCTTTCATCTATTTTGTCGCGTTCTGCCATTTAAAACACCTCAAAAAATTTAAGAATATATTCAAAAATATTATATCAAAAACCGTGTTCTAATATTATATACTATTTTTGTTTTTATCAATTGCGGAGGCCTTTTTATGAAAACCATTTATGATTTAAGAAAAGAATTGCACAAAAATCCGGAAAAAGGATTCGAGGAATTTGAAACCAAAAAAATCATTTTAAACTATCTGGAAAAATTTGAAAATCAAATTGAAATAACGGAAGTACTGGGAACAGGATTGGTCATCAAGTACACCGGCGATCCATCCAGAGAAGATTTTATTTTTTATCGCGCGGATATGGATGCTCTCCCCATAACCGAAAAAACTAATGCGCAGTTTGAATCTCAAAGAAATGGCTGGATGCACGCATGCGGTCATGACGTCCACATGACCATTCTCATGGGAATTCTTGAAAGCGTTATTGCATCAAATGAAAAAATGAATATATTATTTTTCTATCAACCGGCTGAAGAAGGACCGGGCGGAGCGGACCCATTCATAAAAACCGGTTTTTTAAAGGAATATAATATTAAAGCCTGTATGGGATTGCATGTAAGCGGATTTTACAACGTCGGCGAAATTTCAACACGTCCCGGCCCCTTTTTCGCCAGTCCCACTGAATTCGATGTTCAGTTCAACGGGATTTCTTCTCATGGTGCCATGCCGCATCTTGGAAAAGACGCGATAATCGCTGCAGTAAATTATCTGAACATAACTTACGAAAGAATCTTCAGAGAAATTCCAAATTACGAAGAATTTGCATTCACAATAGGTGTTCTCAGGGGAGGTACCAGAAGAAACGTGATTGCGGAAGAAGCGGTCTTAGAAGGATCTTACAGAGTATTTGACAATGAAACGGATAAAAAAATCAGGAAGATAATTGAAAGCAATTCAAAAAACATAGCCGGGCTCTTCGACCTGAAAAGCTCTGTCACCTACGGTGCATCCTATCCAGTCCTTTTGAACGACGCAAATCTCTACGGTGAATTCAAAGAAACTGTTGAACAAATGAATATAAAGTTCATCGAGGCAGAAAAAAATTACACCGGTGAAGATTTCGCTTTTTTCTCTCAAATATATCCGTCAATATTTTTCTGGCTGGGATGTGGAACGGAAAAAATGAGAAGACCTCTTCACGACGGTCTCTTTTTACCCGATGAGGGATGTATAGATGTGGGTGTAAAAGCGAGCCTTTCATTCATGAAAAAAATCTGGTGAAAAAATGGAATTCGTAGTACTGGATACCGAGACCACTGGTTTGAGCCCGTATAAGGGCTGCAGATTGATTGAAATCGCTGCCGTTGTCATAAGGGATTTTGAAATTTCTGAAATGGAAACATTCAACGAATTGATAGATCCGGAAAGACCGATTCCCATTTTTATAACCCAACTGACCGGTATAAATTCGAGAATGGTGAAGGGAAAACCAAGATTTGATGAAGTATATAAAAGATTTTTGGATTTTATACAGGACAGAACTCTGATCATTCAAAATGCAGGTTTCGATTTATCATTCCTGGATTACTACGCGGATTATTACTCGCTTGAAACAATCAGGAATTCATACGTTGATACAATAAGCCTTTCAAGATATCTGTTCACGGGTCATCACAACCTCGATATGATACTCGCCAGATTAAATATTATCGCTAAAGACAGACACAGAGCCCTTGGTGATGTCATAGCCACGGGAAAAGCTTTCATAAAAATGACGGAAAAAATCGGAAAGGAAAATTTGAAAGAATTTATTAAAAAAAGAGAATGAAAAATCTTAACAATTGCTCTGTGCTCCATAAAATCATCTTTATAAATGGTATCGATATAAAAAAGGAAAAAACTTCTAAAAAAGAGAGTTATTTTTTTGAAAAATGTTCCATATATTGTGCTAATATTGAAGCAATTACTACTTATAGGGGGTTTCAAACTTGATATTAGTAAAAAAACGAGACGGAAGTGTTGTAGATTTTGATGTAACCAAAATCATCAAGGCCATAAGGTCCTCCTTCACCGCCACCGAAAAAAGCTACACCGAAGATGTTTTAGAAATGTTGGCATTAAGAACTGTGGCGAATTTCAATCAAAAGATCAGTGAAAATATCATATACATAGAAGATATCCAGGACTCGGTAGAAGTAGTTCTGGAGCAAACGGGATTCGCTGATGTAGCCAAGGCTTACATACTTTACAGAAAGCAAAGAGAAAAGCTGAGAGAAATAAACAAATCCATGCTTGATTTTTCCAAAACTGTCAATAATTATCTGTCGAAACTGGATTGGAGAGTGAATGAAAACAGCACTGTAACCTACTCCATCGGCGGATTAATTTTACATAACAGCGGAACGATAACCGCCAATTACTGGTTGAATGAAGTTTACGATGAACAAATAGGAAGGGCACATAAAAACGGTTGGATGCATATTCATGATCTGTCCATGCTTTCGGGTTACTGTGCCGGCTGGAGTTTAAAGCAACTGATTGAAGAGGGCCTGGGTGGTGTGAATGGAAAAATCACTTCACAACCGGCTAAACACCTCTCCACTCTGGCCAATCAGATGGTAAATTTTCTCGGCATACTCCAGAACGAATGGGCGGGAGCTCAGGCCTTCTCATCCTTTGATACTTATCTGGCACCATTTGTAAAGATCGATAACCTGTCATTCGGCCAGGTGAAGCAATATATACAATCCTTCCTGTTTGGAGTGAATACCCCAAGCCGTTGGGGAACACAGGCTCCATTTTCAAACATTACCCTGGACTGGGTTGTACCAAAAAAATTAAAAAACCAGAAAGCAATAGTCGGAGGAAAAGAGCTCGACTTCACTTATGGTGACTGTCAGAAAGAAATGAATCTGATAAACGAAGCTTTACTTGAATTATTCGACGAGGGCGACGCCAATGGCAGGGGCTTTCAATATCCAATTCCCACATATAACCTGACGAAGGATTTTGACTGGGAAAACGAAAATGTTGAGAGGCTTTTTCAAATAACTTCCAAATACGGGACACCAAACTTTCAAAACTTCATCAATTCTGATCTGAATCCCGATGATGTCAGAAGCATGTGTTGCAGACTCCAACTTGATAAACGAATCTTAAGAAGAAGAGGCGGAACCCTTTTTGGATCCGATGAATTCACAGGATCCATCGGAGTGGTAACCTTGAATATGCCGAGAATAGCCTATTTGAGCAAAGATAAAGAGTCTTTCCAGAAAAAATTAATTGAAATGATGGATATCGCAAAAAGGAGCCTGGAGAGAAAAAGAGAAGTGATCGAAAAACTGAACGACGCCGGACTTTTCCCATATACAAAGAGATATCTGAAAAACTTCGATAATCATTTTTCTACGATAGGAGTAATCGGAATGAACGAGGCTGCGATAAATGCATCGTGGGTTAACGAGCCAATATATGGAAATAAGGGAAAACAATTTGCCTTGGAAACACTCGATTTTATGAGGGAAAAACTGGCCGATTACCAGGAAAAGACCGGTCATCTCTACAATCTCGAGGCATCCCCCGCAGAATCGGCCTCATACAGACTGGCAAAAATAGACAAAGAAAGACTTAAGAATATACATACAGCCGGGGATGATACTCCATACTATACCAATTCGAGTCACCTGCCTGTAGATTTTTCAGTTGATCCGTTTTCCGCCCTGGATCATCAGGAAAGTTTGCAGCAAAAATACACGGGTGGCACAATATTTCACACGTTCCTAGGTGAAAAAATCAACGACTGGCACACCACCAGAAACCTCGTGAAAAAGATCGCCGAAAATTACCACATTCCATCTTTCACCATTTCACCCACATATTCCATCTGTCATAATCACGGTTACATTTCGGGCGAGTACTACGTATGTCCCGAATGTGGGGATGAAACTGAAGTTTATTCCAGAATAACCGGTTACTACAGACCGGTACAGAATTGGAACAAAGGAAAAAAAGAGGAGTTCAGACATAGAAAAACATACATCGTTGACGATTTGAAAATATCAAACCTTAATAGAAAAGTAGAGCCCGAAACTCCAGAAGTAGAGGAAGAACTCTATTTAAAAATATAGATGAAATTCACCGGATGGCAGCGGGTGAGTCTCGTAGATTACCCGGAGAAGATTTCCACTGTGGTATTCACTTCAGGCTGTAATATGGATTGTACTTACTGTCACAATTATGAGTTGAAAATTATGAAAGAGGGTACAATACATGAAAGTGAAATAATAAATTATATAAGGGAAAAAAAGAAGGTTCTCGATGGAATAGTCATCACAGGAGGAGAGCCTTCTCTTCATATGAATGAATTGATAAAGTTCATAAAAAAAATAAAGAAAGAATTTCCCTCCTTTTCAATCAAAGTGGATACAAATGGAAGTTCAAAAAAATTCATAAAAGAAATCATACCAATCGTAGATTTTATAGCGATAGATTTCAAGGGAACTGATTACAGAATTTTTTCGGAATACGACACGGAAATCATTCTCGAAAATATCGCATTACTGGACGATTACGGTCACGATAACTACGAAATAAGAATAACGATGTATCCGGATTACGTGAAAGAAGAAGATTTTTTAAAAATCGCGGAACTCTTGAAAGGGAAAAAAAGGGTAATAATTCAACAATACAGAAAAAATAACGATTCCGATCCGGAGCCATACAAAAAGGAGATACTGTCTAAATTCTCTTATATTTTAAAAGATTATGTAAAATATGTAGATATCAGGGAATAATGGGCCTGTAAAGTCTCCCTTTTTTTAAATATCAGAATTTCAAAAACTCTAAAAATGTTTTATAATTTCTAGAAGTAGGGGGTGGAGTTTTGAAAATAAAAATAAGGGGAATAGAATCCATAACACCGCTCAATGGTCTGGAACTGACCATTACCAGGGGTGATATGGATATTGTTTATAAATTTGAAGTTCAGAATAATAAAACAAAAATTTTTTGTACATTGAAAAATAGTTCTTCAGAAGAAAAAAAGTTATCACTGATAGACTTATTCTCAGTGGAAGAAGTGAGTGAACCGGTGCATATAAATTCCTGGCAGAGCTGGACACCCTTTATGTCGTTCTGGGAAAAACCTGCTGTTGATGAACTCATTGATTATCTCGATGAAAACAAAAGCACAAATCTTTACACTCCTGTTCCTGAAGTGCTGAGAATGGGAGAATTTCCTAGTGATTATTTCATAGCGACAAATCATATGGTTATAGGTGCATTGAAATCTACAGTATCTCACCCATATTTCATATGGGACGAAGAAGGAATGACAGTCAGAGCATACAATGAATTTTTCGGAAAATCCCTCAATCCAAAGGAATCAATTGAGATTGAACCTTTCATAATTCTATATCACGACCCGCTTCCGACATTACTCGACAACTACGTACTACAGGTAAAAAAGGAAAACGACATAAAGATAAAAAAAGACGATATAGTTGGCTGGTGTAGCTGGTATCAATACTTTACCGATGTCAGTTTTGACGACATAAAAAAGAATACGGATTTAATCTTCAACATAAAAAAGGAAAAGGATATACCTTACAATCTGATACAACTCGATGATGGATACGAAAAAGATATTGGGGACTGGTTAACAACAAACGATAAATTTAACAATTTAGAAGAAGTGGCAGATTATATCAAATCAAAGGGTTTTTCTGCTGGAATATGGCTCGCACCCTTTTGCGCATCGGAAACATCAGATCTTTTCAAAAGTAATCCGGATTGGTTCGTAAAAAATAAAAATGGCGAACATAAACTTTCATTCATAAACTGGAAGAAAAATATATACTCCCTCGACCTTTCAAACAGCGAGGTACTCGATTATTTAACCGAAACATTCAGAACACTTAAAAAAATGGGTTTCGATTACTTCAAGATAGATTTCCTGTTTGCAGGTGCAATACCGGGTGACAGATTCAATAAAAAAATAACTCCCATAGAATCTTATATTAAGGGTATGAAAACGATTAGAAAGGCCGTTGGCAACGATTCCTTTATATTAGGATGTGGTGCGCCTCTCTGGCCGTCTTTGGGATATGTCGACGGCATGAGAATTTCCTGCGATACCGCTCCTTTCTGGGAAGAAAAGGATAAACCTTTCGCTTCCTTCGGATTAAAAGAAGCTTTGAGAAATTCAATTACCAGAAATTTCATGAATAAAAAACTCTGGTTGAACGATCCGGATGTAATTTTCCTGAGAAACAGGGACATAAAATTAACCGATTCCGAAAGAGAACTCTTCGCTTACTCCGTCGGAGTAATGGATTCAATGGTCCTGACAAGTGACAACATGGAACTCGTTGATGATGAGAATCTCGAGTTACTCAAGAATGTTCTTGAAATAAAAGGTGGTAATTCCAGAACCTTTATGGATGGATCGAATGCGGTTTATGCGATTGGAATCAAGGGTGGTAAAAAATACAACACCCTAATAGAAATAAATTTAAATGACAAAAACAGAAATAAGAAAAAATCCGTAAAGGGTTGCAAATGGATCGGACTTGAAAACAACGGAGAGAGAATTGATATTCCCCGCAGAGGATGCTGGATGGCAAAGATCTCCACGGAGGCCATCGAACTTGATAAAAAAGTTACGTTCAAAGAGGACGGCAGACAGGTAAACTATTATAGTGTAAAGAAAAAAGAAGGGGAATGATCACCTTCTTTTTTCAGTTATATAGGCGGTATAATCAATAACATTCAAAGAGAATATAAAAACAGTTAACAAAGTTATGAGGATTATTATTCCCTTGAGGATATCATATGCTTCAACTGTCATCTGAATATTTATAAAATCACTGAATTTCTTCAAATTATTTGGATAAGCAATAGTATACAGTATTCCCAATACGACTATCCCCGAAATTATATCCGTTAATCTGCTCTGAAAAAGAAAATTAAAAACAATCGTTGCGGTATTTATGCTCATGAGTACAAAGCCAATAAAAAATGCTGTTTTTAACATGTTGATTATGTTGCTTGAAATAACCGTCGCATCGGGTGTGGTTGATATGAACACCGGTCCATAAATAAATGCGAATAAAAGAGCGAAGGTTCCTATGATCGAAAATATCAATTCTATCATCAAGCCTTTTTTCGTTGCACTTTTCTTTTTGGCCCTTCTCTTAAGAAATCCTCCAAGATAAGGCAACCTCAATTTTTTTCTATGTCTTGTAAGTATCATAAATATAAGAGTTACCACACCGAAATCAAAGATGAACGTTACGGGGAGCCTTCCAAAAAATTCCAGAAGCGGAATAAATGAATTTATATCCCTGTTTATTACCGTATTACCGGCAATCATTCCCACAATTAAAAGACCCATATGAACGGAAAAAACTATGAAGGAGTACATGAAGAGATAATTTTTAAAGATGGGAGCGATTATTTGTTCTTCCGCAACGTATTTTTCTGCCACTTCCTCGGGTTTTCCAAAATCGTTGATGGCTTTTCTTATCGATTCTTCATCTTGATTCCCGTAATCCCTTTCGGCGTTATTCAATACATAACTTTCGATCTCTGCCAATATCTCCTTTCTTTCAGCAGAAGTCTTACCAAATATGAAGCTGTCGATATTATCCAGATACTCTTTAAGATATTTACTCATATCATCCCCCCCAAAATTCATTTATGATTTTATTCTGGTTTTTCCAAATCACTATCAGTTCTTTTCTGATTCTTTTCCCTTCTTCCGAAATAACGTAATATTTTCTCGGCTTATTCTGAATTATCTTCCATTCACTGGTCAGGAATCCCCTCTCTTCCATTCTTCTGAGAAGTGGATAAAGAGTCTGCTCCTCTATACCGTATCCCTTAGAGTCAAGAAGTTTCAAAATGTCGTATCCATATGCCGGTTCGTTTAAAACCAGCAAAACGAGTAATTGAAGAAAACCTCTGTTCATTTCTGAAAATACTTTACTATCATTCATACTACATACCCACCTTATACTTTATAAAAAATTATACTATATATAAAATAGTATGTCAATAAAAAAAATCACAGAATCCTACTTTCAAGAAATTCTGTGATATTTCTACTTGAAATCACTTTTTTGAATCGAACAAAAAAATCAATCGGTGATTTTTAAAGAAAATAATTTGGAGATTCCTTTGTAATATTTACATCATGGGGATGGCTTTCAATCAAACCAGCGGGTGATATTTTTATAAATTTTGATCTGTTTTTCAAATCATCTATATCTTTTGTACCACAATAACCCATACCTGCACGCAACCCTCCTACCAGTTGAAAAATCACATCGGCAACAGATCCTTTGAAAGGTATTCTACCCACAATACCCTCGGGAACCAATTTTTTATTCTCTTCCTGAAAATATCTGTCACTGCTTCCCTTTTTCATAGCATCGATCGAACCCATTCCTCTGTAAACCTTATAGCTTCTTCCTTTAAAAATAATTTTCTCTCCGGGACTCTCTTCTGTGCCGGCCAGTAAATTCCCAAGCATTACAGAGTCTGCGCCTGCGGCAATCGCTTTCACAATATCTCCCGAATATTTTATTCCACCGTCCGCAATGACCGGGATATTATATTTCTTCGCCGCCTGCGAACAGTTACGAATCGCAGTTATCTGCGGAACTCCGATTCCCGCAATGACTCTCGTCGTACAGATTGATCCGGGTCCCATTCCGACCTTTACAGCATCTGCACCCGCCTCTATAAGATCCACAGTTGCTTCCGCCGTTGCAACATTTCCCGCAACAACCTCCAGAGAGGGATGTGAGGTTTTGATTCTCTTAACCGCTTCTATAACTCCCTTTGAATGGCCATGGGCGGTATCGAGAACGATGACATCCACTTTAGCAGCGATGAGTGCTTCCAACCTTTCATCAGTGCCCTTTCCGGTTCCGATAGCCGCAGCAACGAGCAATCTCCCCGAACCGTCTTTGGACGAATTGGGATACTTTTTCGCCTTTTCGATATCTTTTATCGTTATCAAACCCTTTAAATAATTGTTCTCATCAACGAGAGGAAGTTTTTCAATCCTATGCTTCCGTAAAATTTCCTTAGCCTCATCCAGAGAAGTTCCAACCCTCGCGGTGATCAGATTTTCCTTCGTCATGCTTTCATATATAGGTCTGTCAAAATTCGTTTCAAATCTGAGATCTCTGTTCGTCAGTATTCCAACGAGTTTCCCGTTTTCAGTGATGGGAACACCGGATATGTGATATTTTTCCATTAACGCTCTGGCTTCACCCAAAAGATTTCCCGGTGACAGAAAAAAAGGATCAACTATGACCCCATGCTCCGATCTTTTTACCTTGTCCACTTCTTCAGCCTGCTCTTCAATTGACATATTTTTATGAATAACACCAATTCCACCTTCACGGGACATCATAATCGCCATTCTCGTTTCGGTAACGGTGTCCATGCCGGCACTGAGAATCGGGATATTCAGATTTATATTTTTTGTCAATCTCGTTTTTATATCCACTTCCCTGGGCAAAACATCCGATTTACCCGGAATAAGTAAAACATCATCAAAAGTTAATCCTTCGGTTATAAATTTATCGTCCATTTCTACCCTCCAAAAATATATTTTAAATATGATAACACGATAGTTTAAATGATGTTTTCTTCAAGAATGAATTTTAATAACTTTCAATTACAGTAAGATCAAAAAAATGAATATTTTTTTAAATAAAGAGCGTATGGACTCATTACATCCGTACATTTCTGAAAACTTTTTGAATAATATTTTTAATTAGTCATTCTGTACCGGGATATTTTATTCACACATAAAATACTCACTAACTTTCCGGATAGCAGAATCTTCTCCCTGCTTATCGGTACAACATATCTATAGTGATGAATTGCTTTTTACGCTCTTTTCTTTTTTAATTGGGAATTTATCAGAACAAGATCGAAAAGCTCCGGTTTCCAGTCACCTATCCATTCGGAAATTTCCTGAAGATTTTCAATATAAGCATTGTCCAGTAACACTTCTTTTTTCAGCGATTTAATCCCCTCATTTTTAAGTTTATAAGCCAGCAAACAGTCTTCAAGCCCTATTGTTCCTCCGCAATCCTCGGGAGGACACGCACCCTCGCCATCGTGACAAAGCGTCAGATATTCTTTTGATTCAATCATGCTCTCCAGAATAATATCGTGTTCCCAGTAATCGCCAAAATCGTATATGTACTCTATCGTTTTTCCTATCGAAGAAAAATAATTATTTATTTTTATCTTTTTTGAATTCAGCAATTTCTTCTCTTCTATATCTCCAAATTCTTCCTCATTTTCTCCATCTATTATCAGATCCGGAGATTCGAACTTAAAGAAATGAAAATTACCCCATCCCATGACAATCTGAATGATTTCATGAAATTTAAAGAAAGTTATATTTTCCCTGACCTCAAATTTACGCCAGATTAACGGCCTGGTATCCTTTAAAACTATTTTGAAAATAAATTTTTTCATGTTTTATCACCCAAAATAAAGAAATAATAATCTTCTACCCTATTATAACGCTAATTATGAAATATACAATATGAGATAAATGTCAAAATTCAACCATTAAATAAGGTATAATTTACTACTGAATATATATGGGGGGGAGATAATACATGTCTAAGAAGCTCGTTTTACTTTTCGCAGTAATTCTATTAATCTGTTTCATGTTCGGAAATGTTTACAACGCGGTGGGAAATAACGATTTTGAAGGTGTAAAAGAAGCCATTAACAAAGGTGAGGACATAAACTTTCGCGGATACAACAATAAAACACCACTCATGATCGCTCTGGATTATGGCTATCCTGAAATTGCCGAATACTTAATTCAGAACGGAGCGGACATAACCCTCCTGGACGATGACGGATATTCCGCATTACATTTTGCTGCAAGAAAAGGGTTCATGAATATCGTTAAAATCCTCGTTGAAATGGGGTTGGATGTAGACCAGTGTCCCGATGAAACGAAATTTTATGCCGGTGTTACTCCCTTAAATCTGGCGGCAAGGCAGTCAAAATATGAGGTTGTGCAATATCTTATAGATAACGGGGCGGATGCGGACGGAGCAGAATTTTCTTCACAATCACCGATCGTTCAGGCGATTCTGAATAAGGATGTGCAGATGCTCGAACTTCTTCTCAAAAACGGAGCTGATCCAAACAATTCCGCCAAAGATAGCAGATCTCCCCTGTTCAGGGCACTATCGGAAAGATCACCGGTTGAAGCGGTGCAGTTGCTCATAGATGCAGGTGCGGATGTTGATTTCAGTTATGAATACGGATCAGTCATCGAAAAAGCCGTTAGTGGCTCCGCGGTTGAAATAATAGAGGCGTTGGTGAACGCCGGAGCGAACATCAATTACATCGACGAAAATGGAAATACCGCCTTACACGATTCGGCCAGAAGAAATTCCAAAAGTGTCAACAACTATATCATTTCAAAGGGTCTGGATATCAATGCGAAGAATAACGAAGGACAAACTCCTCTTTATATTGCTTCTGAAAAGGGTTACATAGATATCGTATTTCTACTGATATCAAACGGGGCGGATCTCTTCATAGCGGACAACGATGGTTATCTGCCGATGCATATACATCTTGCGGTTTACAAAGCGGATAAAGAAAAAGTTGATCTGTTGCTTTCGAAGGGAGTGGATATAGATCAAAATGAAAATGAATATAAAATAACTCCATTTTTGTATGTATGCGCCGCAGGAAATAT
This sequence comes from Kosmotogales bacterium, assembly GCA_030156385.1. GTDB lineage: Bacteria > Thermotogota > Thermotogae > Petrotogales > Kosmotogaceae > JASGMR01. The sequence goes on along the minus strand of JASGMR010000012.1, from coordinate 429 downwards.
GGAAATGGTTGAATATCTCTATGAAAAGGGAGCGGATATAAATGCTGTCGATTCAAAAAATGATTCGGCTATATATGCTGCTTCAAATCGTTACGGAAACCCTGAAGTTATCTCTTTCCTCATTTCGAAGGGATTGAATCCGGACATTGAAAATGAAGCCGGGGAAACCGCTCTTTTCATAGCAGCGGAAGACAATTTTACAGAAGGAATCACAGCACTTATACAGGGGGGTGCAGATCCCAATCACGTCAATAAGGAAGGAAAAACGGCATTGTTCTTCGCTGTTGAAGAGGAGTATCCGGAATCTATAAAGGCTCTTCTCGACGGTGGCGCGGACGTGAATTTTAAGGACATCGAAGGAAAAACGGTACTTTTCTATGCTGCAATGAATGAATACGATGGTGAAGAAATGATAGAAGTCATGAAGGA
>JASGMR010000084.1 GCA_030156385.1 Kosmotogales bacterium | reverse complement strand
TTACATTCTTAATTATCAATTAAATCACCTAAATTATTCGCAAAAACTTTTAATAAAGATACGAACGCTTCAAAATTCATATCTTCTTCCGGGCAATGACTTCTGCCCGATGGATTCTGAATGAAAAGCAAATTGCTGTCAAAAAAATCCGTTATTTCCGCGATATCATGCCAGGCAACTGAATTCAGAACTTTCGCTGAGAGGTTGTTCCTGCTGAATATTTTCACAAATTTTTTGATCATCTTTCTGTTCATTTCTGCGGGTAAATTTCTGGAAATTATTTCAATTTCTGAATTTGTTTTATATTTATAATCATTGTCCTTTATCTTTCTTATGATTTCAGATTTCACCTCATTCATCCTGGATAATTCTATTCCTCTGATGTCAATGAATATCTCCGTGTATCCGGGAATCATATTGGTCACATTGGGTGAATTGTTTACTCTTGTCACGGTCGATACTATTCCTTCCGAAGAATATTTTTCAGACATTTTTCTGCAATACAGGATTGTCTCAGCGGCGGTTAACAGAGAATTTTTCCTTTTTTCAATATCTATCAATCCCGAATGGTCGACCTTTCCCTTAGTTTTTATCACCATTCTTATATGTCCCGCTATTTTATCAACTATTCCTATCATCACATCATTTTCAAAGAGCTCAAATGTCTGATCTATATGCACTTCAAAAAAATGGGAACCTGTTTTGAAGTCAGGTTTTTTTATTTCCGAATATTTTGAGAAATTGTATTTTTTAATCAATTCGTCTATCATACTCTCATTTTCTAATAAAGATTTAAAATTGTAATTATCGAGTTTATTCAGGAAATATTTTGAACCGAGTGAAGCCTTTCCAAATCTAGAAGATTCTTCATTATTAAACGCAATTACTTCAATTCTGTCGAATAATTTTGTATCTTTAATTTCGTTTAATAATGCCAATCCAAAGACTATTCCGGCTATACCGTCGTATTTTCCGCCGCAGGGCACCGAATCGTAATGGGAAACGAAAACAAATTTTTCCCCCGGGTGTTTGGAATGTGATGCAACATTTCCAAAGTCGTCGACGTAAACTTTTTTCCCAAGGTTTTTCATATAGTTTTTTATAAATACTATCGCTTGTTCGTTTTCATCGGAAAATGGTAATCTCGTTATTTCTGCCCGGTTTCTTGAAATTTTTGATAATTCATTGAACAAATATTCTATAATTTTTTTAATATTCAATTTTTATCCTTTCTGTGTTGATTCATGCCAGACGAGGAGTTTTTCCTGTAATTTTTTCATCCCGATATCCAAGAAAAAACTCAATAAGCTTATAACAATGATAACTGTCAGGAGCAAAGTTATATCGTACATTTCATTTCCCAGTATGAGCAAAAAGCCTAAACCTGCCCGTGATCCCATCATCTCTCCTATTACTGCGGCCGTTATCGACATTACTAAAGCGAGTCTGGTTCCGGTCATAAGATATGGAAGAGCATTTTTTAATTCTACTTTTGTCATGATTTGGAATTTGTTCGCTTTCAGCACTTTCAGAAGATAATAATAATTTCTATCCGTCGATCTGACCCCTAAAATCATATTTATCATGACGGGGAAGAGAGTGACCAAAGCTATTAAAACAACCTTTGATGTGATACCTAGACCGAACCACAAAACGAAAAGGGGAGCGAGTGAGATTTTAGGAGCGGTTTGAAAGATCAGTATGTACGGTGATAATGCTTTCTCCAGAATCTCTATCTTCGCTAAAATATATCCCATAACCATTCCTAAGATAGCTCCGATTGAAAAACCGATGACGATTTCTTCGAACGTGGCAAGAAAATTAGTCTGCAGAACGGATGTCTGTACCAATTGTATAGCTTTGAATAAAATATCTTCGGGTGGAGGAAGAATGTGCGTTGGCACATTGAATACCGTAACGATTATCTTCCATAATGCAATTAATAGAACCAGAAACAGAAAACTTAATAATTTTGAATTTATCTTTTTTTTCATTCTCACTCCACCCGAAAAATTAAACTATATTCTTGGTATTACAAAATCTTCGGCATTGACATCTTTTGGAATAATTTCGTATTCAGACATTAAATCGGCGGTATTCTGCCATCTTTCTACATTACCGAAACCGAATCCAAATGCTTCGGTATCATCACTCTGCCAGAGGTATCCGGCATACACATCTGATAGAACTGCTGCGATATATTCTTCTCTTCCCGCATATGTTGGAGAATACTTTTCTATTGTTAAATACGCAGCTTCTTTCATGTTTTCAGGATCCGACAGATATGCCATCACTCTGCTCAGCGCTCTCGTGAATCTTACAGCCAGATCGTGGTTGTTTTCAAGAATGTCTTTTCCCGTTATAACTACATTCCCGAAAGAAGGTAAAAATTCGTCCGATCTGAATTCGGATACTTCAATTCCCTGGTATGCGAGTTCGAATGTTCTGAGCATTGAGAAACATATCGCATCAACTCTGTCGTTTACTAAAGCCGGGACTATCGCTTCCGTACCAATAATTTTCAGATCGATATCATCGAGACTCATTCCGTTTTTCTTTAAAAGCACCTGAAGCTGAACATAATTTGGACTGCCATAACTCGTTACCGCCACTGATTTTCCCTTTAAATCTTCCGGAGTCTTTATCCCACTCTCGTCCAGAAAGAGTGTTGCACCCAGACCGTGCTGATATGTTGTATGGATAACATAAACCGGAATATCCTGAGAGATAGCCGTGATAACAGGTTCACCATTTGGAAAACCGAAATCAACATTTCCCACTGCAACGTTTCTTATTATGTCTGAAGCACTTCCAAAGAAATAATCCAGTTCGATTCCTTCCTGTTCAAAATAACCCAATTCGATCCCCATAAAAATAGGAACATAATATGGAACTGCCGAACCCTCAATCTGTAAAGTTACCTTTTCTGCCAATGCAAACACGCATAAACAGACAATCATCAAAACCAATAAAATTTTTTTCATTAACCGCCCCTCCTTGTTTTTTGGGTTGTACCGTATGAATTTATAATTCGATCAAACTCTCTAAACTTATTCTTACTGCCTTTTGCTGAACCGATTTATAATCGGATAACCACTCGTTCGTAACCCTGTTCCCGTGGACTGCGAGTAAATTGACCGCTCTGACTTTGTTCAGGGATGACAGGGTATAAATCGTCTCTGTTTCCATATCGAAATTCATGACATTCAAGTTCATCATCTCATCGAATATTTTTGTCTTGAAATCTATCTTTAAGCCTGAGATACTTCTTCCCTGGCCTTTATAATATGAATCCACAGAAGCGCCTATACCAACGTGACATTTTTCGGAAAATTTTTTGCATGTATTCAATAAAGTGACTAACAATTCAGGATCTGCAACAGCGGGATACTCTTTTGGGGCGTAATTGATTGAACTTCCCCCGAGTCTTACCATCCCCGAATTGATAATAATGTCACCACAATTTATATCCTTGTTGAGTGTTCCGCATCCGCCCACTCTGATGAATGATCTGCAACCCAACTCGAACAGTTCTATCAAAGCTATTTCTGTCGATCCGCTACCTATTCCGGTCGAACAAACCCCGAATCTTCTGTTCTTATAAATTCCTTTTCCCACAACGAATTCTCTGTTTTTTGAAAGATACTCAAATTCATCCGCATTTTCTTTAAAAATGTCAACTCTTGAAGGATCTCCCGGTAAAAAAACCACCTCCGGAAAATTCGAGTCCAAATTTATTCTCAAATGGGGTAACAGATTATCCCTGATAGGATTGTTTGCAATTTTATCGGTTTTTTTCATCATATTTCCTCCTTAAATGCCAGTTTCGATTCATGCCAGAATAGAAGTCGTCTTTCGAAGAATTCTATTACCCAATAAAGAGCCAGGCCGAGGAAAGCAGTGGCAAAAATTGAGGCAATTAATAAATTCGCATTATACTGTGAACTGCCATAGACCAGGAGATATCCCAATCCCCTCTCTCCCGCCATCCATTCTGAAACAATTGCTCCGATAACCGATTGGACCATTGCGACCTTGAGACCGGCAAAAATGACGGGCGTTGCCATAGGTAGCTGTAATTTTATAACTCTCTGTCTCTCATTGGCTCCGAGAATTGTTAAAAGATACTCATAGTTCTCGGGAACGGATCTCAATCCCAATATTGTATTCACCATCACAGGGAAAAATGCCGATAGAACGATCAACAATAATTTTGAAGGCATCCCAAGTCCGAACCATATTACAAATAATGGAATCAGCGATACTTTCGGTGTTGCCTGAATGAGAAGCATATATGGCATTATCAGTTCTTCGAATTTTTTCGATTTCGCGGCAAAATATCCCGATATGAATCCCAGAGATGATCCTATTACAAATCCTATTAGAATAGTATAAAGGGTCACCCAGCCTTCTTCTAAAAACGTTCCGTTGAGTAAAAGTGAAATAAATTCTTCGCCAACTTCCTGAGGAGACGGCAAAATAAATGATGGGACCTCGTTCAATACTTTGTATCCCTGCCAAAATCCTATAAAAAGAATTAAAAATAAAATAGAAAGTATAATTATCAGCAGTTTTCTTTTCAAAATATCACTCCGAATTTTTTAACATAACTCTGAGTTTTTTCACATAGTTGAAAAACTCAGGGGAAAGCTTGGTGTCTTCATCTCTGGGTCTTGGAATATCTATATGCATATCCTCCAGAACTCTTCCAGGTTTTGTCCCCATAACAATTATTCTGTCGGACAGATAAACGGCTTCACTTATACTGTGAGTGACGAATAGAATCGTTTTTTTTGTCGAATGCCAGATTTCAAGCAGCAAGTTATTCAACTCATCTCTCGTTATTGCGTCCAAAGCTCCGAATGGTTCATCCATGAGTAAAATTTCAGGATTATAAGATAAGGCCCTCACTATAGCCACTCTCTGTTTCATTCCCCCTGATAATTGTCTTGGATAAGAGTCTTCAAAGCCATTTAATTTCGCCAACTCGAAAAGTCGTTTTACATGTTTCTCATCAGCCTTTTTTTTATTACTCATTATTTCAAAAGGAAATAATGCGTTGTCCAGAGCAGTTCTCCAGGGTAGAAGAACCGAATCCTGAAAGACAAAACCGAATTGTGGAATTTTTTTCTCCGTTTCATTTTCATTGTAAATATCGATCTTTCCACCGGTAGACGGGATTAAATTTGAAATAATTTTTAAAAGTGTTGATTTTCCACACCCCGATGGTCCAAGTAATGAAACGAATTCTCCTTTAAAAACATCGAAGGATATATTTTCCAGAGCTACGAAATCCTTTGCTTTCTTTTTGCTTCCCTTAAAAATTTTTGAAATATTATTTACCGATACTACTGGTTCATTCATCATATACTCCTCATTGAAGTTCGCTGATTTTCTTCGAAGCGTTTTTCAAATGCTTCACTATTTCTTTTATTTTCATATCATCACTGATTCTTTCTTTAGGAGCAATAGCCGTTATACTGGCAAAAACATCGCCTCTTCCATTAAAAACGGGAACGGCAAGAGCCCTGAGACCTTCTTCATATTCTTCGTTACAGAATGCATAACCTTCACATTTTATTTTAAGGAGTCTTTCTTTGAATTTATCGTCAAAAAGGTTCTTGTTTTGATTCAGTGTATTTCCTGAATTCATCAATTTTTCGATTTTTTTATCACTTAAAAATGCTATTATCGACAGGCCGGCAGCGGTACAGTCAATAGGAAGATACACACCTCTTTTTGCTCTGAAACTGAAGAATCTGTTACTTTCCTCCACCATCACGGCAGAAATTCCCGATTCTGAAAGTTCACTCAAAAAGACTGTTTCATTCACACTATCTCTCAATCCTCTCAGAATGTTTTTAAAAGATTCCAGATGTACTTTTTTCGAAATTTCCACTACCATCGGAATGATCCTCGGACTTATTAAATATTTTTTTGTATCTTCATTTTTTGCAATGATATCGCAACTGACCATATCGTTGAGAAGTCTATGCGTTGATGACATGGGCAGACCAGAGGTATTTGATACTTCCTGCACTGAAAGGCCTTCATTTGGTCCTTTTGATACTATTTTTAATATTTCAAACACTTTTTCAAGATATTTCATTATTCCGCCTCGTAGAATTAATATTCCGTATAACAAAATTATATTAATAAAAAAAACTTTTCTTGTCAAATCTAAATAATGAAGCTCAATACTGATTAGAACTATTTAAAAACAATTATGAGAAAAATTCTTTGTTTTTGAGTAAAATTAAAAAATCTTTATTGAGTATAATATGAGAAAAATTTTCTCATATATTTACCTTAAAATCACACCATGATGTGTTTATATTTTATATTTATAAAAAAAATGAGGAGGAATAAATCCCCCTCAAAACAATATCCGAAAATACAGATTTTTCAGTTATTTATTATCTCTACGTCAGTTTCAAGTAATTCGATCCACCAATCCGGGTATCCATTGGATCCGAAATTGATTCTTTCGCACGCGTACCTTGCAAAAATTTCATCTCCCAATTTTAACCAATCATCATACCATCCCAAAGCAGTGTCATAAGCATAGTCACCTAACAGATCAATTGCTGCATCGGGATTTATCTCGTATAACTTTGCTGCTGCGTCCTGTAAAATTGGTACAGTGTCGTAAATCGATTGCATTTTTGGATCTCTAAAGTTTCTTAAATCTTCAATTGCTTTTTCATATCTTGAACCAACAACTTCTTGAACGTATGTGTTTATCCACCATCCGGAATCTCTTCTGAACTCTTCATATCTTGAACCGTTCTGATATAATTCCGGTAAATTTCCCATCGCAGGGAATAAAGGAGTGATAAAAGAATGACCGACCGAACCATAACCAAACCAGGTTATTCCTTTAATTGGATCAGGTAACCATGATTTTACCTGACCGATCTGCAAATAACATGTCAGAGGGATGCCTATCGGCCTTTGCCTGCCGGCAATTCTGTAATTGGTCAGAGGATCTCCCCATGGGCCCGCTCCCGGTCCCTTTGTCAAATCAAACTCCGTTCCTTCATAATGATCTCCGGCAATTTCAAAAATATCATTTACTGTTAATTTATTATCAGGAATTACATACATCGGATAATACAGTTCCCCATACTCCAGTTCTAAAGAAGGAGCCACCATGTCAAAAGCTCGCCATTCTCTGATATTCGTACCACTTTTTGGACCGTAAATAGCCGCAGGATTGAATTGTTCACCACTATTCGGGTCATACCAACCTTGTTCAACTGCAAAACTGATGAGATTAGGTGATCCCATCCAGTTTTCGGAATCCTCGGGATGATATTCCTGAATCATAGCAGTATTTGCACCAACAAAATAAGCATCTTCCGGAAGTTTGAAAGCTACCCATAAATCCAGCCCATAAAACTCCGCTATCCAGACTTCATTTCCATCACAAACGTTAATAATTTCCCCCGCACCGTACCAACCGAACTCTTCAACTAAGTCTCCCATAATTTCTACGGCCTCTTTCGCAGTTGTAGCTCTTTCTAATGCAATATCCTGTGCTGTCCAACAGTCTATTATTCCGTAGCTGTCTTCGTAAAGGACCTTTCTCACTTCTTTACCATGATCTGTTCTGGTGGAAATACTGAAAGTGGATTCTCCCATTGCTACACCAACTTCATTCATGAATGAGTATCTGGAATGTAAATAAGAATAAGTATGAGATATTTGAGGAATTTCTGCCATTTTTAACCCGTTATCACCATAATCAACGTTCGGATAATTACCATAATCGATATAATTATGGGAATTTATCACGATTTCCCTGGTAGCATCCTCATTCCAGTCCATAGCCGGTATTATCCATAATCTGAAATCTGCACTACTTGAATCATCATTATGAGTAACAATTGTTGATCCGTCTACCATTGCTTCAGTACCCACTGCCTGAATTGTGCATCCGAAAATCAGACCAAAATAAAAAACTACACACATCAAAACCAAGAACTTTTTCATCGTATATACCTCCCCTGTATTTTAGATCACATCAGTGATCATTTTTTAAAAACACAATCTGTATGAAGCAACAAAAAACTTCATAATTAGTATGATCTTTTTAAACTCTCTTTTTTAATCCTTATAAGCACATTTTAGATAATAAACAAATTTCATATAAGATAATATTTTTTGCTTTTAGGTAATCATAAATTTCGAATATTAAATTCAATTTTTTGATTTCATAATATAAAAAATTCTGTTTCATTTAATTTTCTTAGAATATTTGCATAAAACATCACGTGTGATCTGAACCCTTCTACAATTCGAAAATACTACTAAATAAGTATAAAACCAAACACGAAAATTAGTAACATTAAGTAATAATAATAAATTATTATAAATTTAAGCTATTTTACTTCATATAACGAACCATTGAAAATACTTTGTAATGTAAATCATTTAACATAATATGTTTTCGTATTCTCCATATATAGTAATTTTTTTGGGTACACTTTTGGTGATAAAGTTTTTGTAAAAATTCAGAAAAAGCATTTTAAAAATTGGCCTCAAAAACGTATTTTTTAGATCTCAAATTTTTGTCAGTGATGGAGGTGTATTTATACAAAATTTGAGAATCAAAATTTTTAATATCCATAGGCAAGATAGTTCACTTTAGTGATGAATGATTATAACGCGCAATTATAAAATTTCCTTGACTTTAAATGAGAAAATATATACGATATATAGTATGAAACAACAAATTAAATACTATATAAGGAATCATGGAGATGAGAAAGTGATAAAAGTTAAAAAGAGAAATGGTGATATTGTGGAATACGACAGCGGTAAAATTTCTACGGCAATAAAGTTGTCTATGATGGAAACAAAGATCGGAATTGATAGCTCTCTTGTGAATAAAATTATTGAAAAAATAACCGAAAAATTGAAAAAATGCCTTCAACCAGTTTCGGTTGAGAAAATCCAGGATCTTGTCGAAGAGTATTTAATGAATTCTCCAAGAAAAGATGCAGCGAAAAGATATATTTTGTACAGATATGAAAGGGACAAATTCAGGGATTCCAGATCTGAAAGAACAGATGGAAGACTCCTTTCTGATTCGTTTATTTCGCAATACAAGCACAGGAAAAATCCAATGAAGCAATTGGGAAGTTTTGTATATTATAGAACTTATTCCAGATGGCTTCCAAAAGAGAAAAGAAGAGAATACTGGTGGGAAACGGTCAGAAGGGCGGTTGAATATAATTGCAGTTTAATTCCAACCACAAAAGATGAAGCGGAAAAATTATACGATAATATTTATAATCATAAACAGTTCATGTAATGGAATAGGAATGGGATGAAGTTGAAGAAAGGGTGTGAAATCATTGGGATGACATCGTTGTGCTTGATGAAAATTTCTATCAAATGCTCCATACGAAGCCATAAATGAGAAAGAATATAATATCAGAGTGAAAAAAGATG
>JASGMR010000083.1 GCA_030156385.1 Kosmotogales bacterium | reverse complement strand
CGGGAATATCCATCGGTTTCCAGTATTTTTCGCCTTCCTTCAATTCGTATTCGTCCGCGCCAGGAACGGGCAATATATTGTTCCAGTCACCACCGACAACAATGTAATAACCCTCTTCATATTTATCCACGATGAATTTTTTCAGAAAATCCAGTTGTGCGGTTCTCAGATCCCCGTTATCATATGCGGACAGATGGATATTAACGACAACGAGGGATTTATCCGAATTTTCCACCGGAATTTCAGAAACACTCATACATCTTTTTAAATGAACAACTCTCGTCGGCCAACTGTATTCTCCGGGGAGAGAAAATCTTTCCGCCGAATCAATCACATACTTACTGAAAGTTGCGATTCCCGATTCGACTTTACCTATTGGATTTAAAAGTGGAAATGGAACGAAAATCGCTTTATAGTTCATTGCAAAACACGAGTCGTATTCTGGAAAAACGTGTTCGATTGCTAGATATTCGTCGGTACTGTACGATCTTTTTGAATTTGTATCGACTTCCTGAAGAAGTAAAATATCTGAATCCATCTCACTCAGGGAATCCAGGACTCCATTGAAATATTTTATGAAATTTTCTTTTACCGGGTATGAAGACTTTCCGCCATCCAGTATGAAATCTTCATTTTCACCGAGTCCGCAGTAACCGATATTCCAGGATGTCAAAGTCAGTGTTGAAGGAGAAGTCATATCCGAATTAACTTCAGTTTTTAAAACTGTCACATCTTCCGGTTTGTATTCGTTTAAAGAAAGATATAAAATTCCAAGAGCACCGAAGATTAAAATTCCTATCAAAATTCCAAGACAAATAAATAAAAAATTTTTCATTTTTCCCCCTCTATCACATTGATATAAGAATTCAGTAATGCTTTTCTTCACCGCACAGGAGAGAGTGTTCCGAAACCCTGTGAATAATTCCCGATCGACAAAAATAATAACATTTGAGGTCATTCCATTTTTGAAACATACATTAATATTTTAGCATAATGTATAGAAAAGGCATAAAAGTTGTTGCAAAAAAATTTTTTCATAACAATGGGGGAAAAATGGATATTTTCGTTTTTATACAGTTCATGATCGATATAATTTTTAAGTGGTCATATCCCATAAAAAAGGGACCCGAAGGATCCCTTTTGGATATTGAAGCGAATATCAAAAGTTATTATTTTTTCAGATCTCTGAACATTTCCTCTGCCTGATCGGCGGTCAGGTTTTTGTGGACGAGTGCGTTGATTACTTTTATCATGATTTCGGGATCGTCATTCTTCCATACATTTCTTCCCAGATCGACACCGGCAGCTCCTGCCTGCATCGCACTGTAAACGAGTTCAAAAACATCGCGGTTGCTGTCGAGTTTCTTTCCGCCGGCTATGACGACGGGTTTTGGAGTAGATTTAACGATTTTTTCAAATCCGTCACAATAATATGTTTTTACTATATCCGCACCAAATTCAGCGGCCATTCTGGAACAAAGGCCAAGGAATCTCAGTTCCTTTTTATCCTTCAGTGCCTTACCAACCGCAGTGACTGCCAGTACAGGCAATTCCAGCTTCGCCGCATCGTTGATTGCCATGGTGAGCGCCTCGATCGTCTGTTTTTCGAATTCCGTTCCGACATAGAACGAGAGAGCCATGGCGGATGCATTCAGTTTCACCGCTTCGAGTGCTTCGAGTGTCATGATTTCATTCGTGATGTCCGGCTGTGTTATCGATGAACCACCCGACGATCTCAATACAATTCCACCGTTGAAGTCGGTGGGAACACACGAATTGAGAATTCCCGGGGAAAGCATGAGAGAGTCGATATGCGGAAGCAATTTTTCCGTGGCTTTTATCGGTTCCTCCATTCCGGTGACCGGTCCCATGAAATAACCGTGGTCAATTGCCAGCATCACGGTTTTCCCATCTTTTTGAAAGATTTTGTTCATTCTATTCTCTTTACCATAACTCATTTTTGTAAGGTATTTCATTTCTTCTCCTCCTTTATTCAATATCTATTCAACATCGACTTTATCTTCAGGATCATATGGAGCCTTTACGAAGGCCGCCTTCGCTGCCGTTGAACCGATATTTTCCAGATAGTGTGATTCCTTCGGTTCGATGTGAATAAAATCACCCTTTTTCAATATGTATTTTTTTTCGCCGTTTATAGTGAATTCAATTTCCCCGGTCAAAACGAAAAAATCTTCCTCGATTCTTTCGTGATAATGGCATGGAAACCCTTCACCGGGTTTGAGCCTGACAATTCCGAAATCCACATTCGGACCTCTCATTAGATACTTCGGACCTGAATCGCCAAAACGGTATTCTTTATCATTTTCATTTACCAACAACATCGTTTACCTCCCTATTCGCCAGGTGCTTTCCACATATGATTTAATTTTTTATCATCTGTGATTTTCAAAGCATCCCTGTATACTTCTTTCCATTTCTCATAATATTCTTCATATTTTTCATGAGTTCTCATATCCGGATAACAGGTCATTTCTCTTTTATAGATTGCATCAACCGCTTCGTTAAAATCTGAAAATTTTCCGGTGGCGACGAGACATACGATCAAATTACCGAGTGAAGTTGCTTCTTTAACTTTTGGTATGTCGATCGGGATTCCCAGAATGTCGGAAAGTATTTTTGCCCACTCCGGACTGTATGAACCACCTCCGGCAAATGTTGCCCTTTGCAGATGATGTCCCGACGTTTCACTTATGATTTCAAGATTTCCCTTCGTTGCAAAACAGGCATTTTCCATCAGGGCCTTGTAGAAGGTTGCCTTACCAAATTTTTCGGGAGAATTGATATCGAAATTTATAAAAGCGGGAGCTGCGTGCTTCCAGTGTTGATAGTTCATGATATCCGAGAAAATTGGAATCAATCCATAGGAACCTGCGGGAACTTTCTTCGTCATTTCGGATAACAGTGAAAAGGATGAGATAGAGAGTTGATTTGCGATTCGTTTCTCTTCGGCGCAGAAGGAGTCCCTGAACCACTTCATAACCTGGCCCACCTGAAAGGCGATTCCCTCGTACTGAAATAAATTTTTTATGGCATGGGCATTTATTCTGACCTTGGCCTTTTCATCCGGAACGGGATTTTTGACATTGACCTCCGACTGCCAGAATGTGCCTCCAAAGATACATGTGTCACCCTCGTTTACCGAGCCGACTCCGATTGTTCCAATTTGAACGTCCCCACCACCGACTATGACAGCTGTGTCTTCTGGAATGCAGAATTCTTCGGCTAATTCCGGAAGAATGTTTCCTAAAAAGTCCCCCGGTTCAAAGACGTCCGGACACATACTCTCCTTTAAACCCAAATCCGAAAATACTTCACTGCTCCATCCTCTTTTAAAGGTATCGAAGAGCCCGGAAGTCGAAACGTTCGAGGGCTCAACGGAAAAAACGCCGCTTAATTTATAGACTACCCAATCGTTCAACATTCCAAATCTTGTCGCTTTTTCATAAACAGTTGGTAGGTTTCTTTTTACCCACAGGAGTCTTGGAGCGTCAGAAAGGGAGAAAGTCTGACCGGTTATATTGTAAAGTTTTAACTGAATGCCTTTTTTTATGAGATCTTCGGCCTCTTTTCCCGCTCTGGCATCGATGTTTGAGCAGGCCCAGATTTCCTTGCCGTCATAGTCGTACAGGACCATTCCCTCTCTCATCGAAGAAGCGGAAATCGCCTTGATTGTGTTTCTGTCTATTTCGGATTTATCCAGTGCATCTTTAATTATTTTCTTGAGTTCGGTCCAGTTGTTTTTTGTGTCGAAATCGATCGCTCCGGGCACTCCGGTAAAATTTTTATGTATCCATTCTTTTTGAGAAATCGCAATCTCTTCTCCCAATTCGTTGAAAATTATTGCCCTTCCGCTTCCCGTACCACAATCTACAATAATATAATGATCCATGAGAATACCCCGCTCTATTCTTTAAGCAATTGCTTTGCAGTCAGTTCGTCAGTGATCAGTGTTGACAAGTAACCGCCTTTGATAGCCGCTGCGATGGCCTGTACCTTCTTTGGACCACCCGCAATCGCAATAACATTTTGCTTCACCTTCAATTTTGAAATATCGAAAGAAATAATTCTCTGATTGGTTTCAAAATCTATGATGTTACCGTCCTGATCGAAATATTGACCTAAAATATCGCCGACCGCTCCCTTCTGTCTCAGCAGTGCGAGTTGCGATTCGGAGAGATAACCCTTTTTTACAATCGTTGCGTCGTTATCCGGAGCGCCGATTCCTAAAAGAAGATGGTTCGTGAGTGCCCACATATTGAAAATCTCTATGACTTCAGGCTCTTTACAGACCTCTTCGGCTATCTTTTGATTCGAAAAGATCAGCGGAGTTGGCAGAACCTTGAAAATCGAAGAGTATCTGCCGAAAAAGTTGGTATCCGAGATGAGCGGTAACACTCCGCCGGAGAGCGAAACGATGTAAAGATTGTTGACGTGATCCAGGACAAGATGCCTTATCGTGTTGGAAACGGATTCACCCCAACCGATTCCGATGACATCATCGTCCTGTAATATCATACTTATATATTGAGATGCAGCTATTCCAAGTTGCTTGCTGATAACTTTTTTATCCTTCGATTCGATGGGAACGACCACAGAATCTTTTAAACCGAATTTATCTATGAGTTTCTTTTCGATGTTCAAAAGGTTGACCGACGAATCCTTTATTTTTATTTCCACGATGTTTTCGTCCGCGGCCTTTTCGAGAATCTTCATAATTTTTACTCTGTTCGTATTGAATTTTTTCGCTATTTCGGATTGTGTCATCTTTAGTTTGTAATAACACCAGCTGACTCTAACCATCATTTCATGGCTGTCAAGCCATTTCCCGTTTCCTCCTGAAGATTTTGTCATATACACACCTCGATACATAAGTAAAATCAAATTACATTTGTTGATACTAATAATAATAACACCAAGACTTTTTTATGTCAACCATAGAAGGGAATCCTCATAGTATATGAATGAAAAATGCTTATTTTATAGGGATTTTAATAAAAATATCTGAATTTTAAATTCATAACTTGACATACGAACGAGTTAATACTATAATCTATTTAAATAACATTTGTAATCATTTGTCGCAAAAGTAATTTTAGGGGTGGTCCAGTGGAAAGCATTGTAGAAATGAAGGGCATTTCAAAGGCATTTTCGGGCGTTCCGGTTTTACAGGATGTTTCTTTCAGCATAAGATCCGGTACTGTTCATAGCTTGATAGGGGGTAACGGAGCGGGTAAATCCACGTTGATGAAAATTCTCACGGGGATTTACACTCATGATGGTGGCGATATATATTTTGAGGGTAAAAAAGTGAATATGAGGAAACCCTCCGATGCGCATCAGCTGGGAATATATATCGTTCCTCAGGAACCTCTCCTTTATCCGTTTATGACGGTGGAAGAGAATGTGTTACTGGGATTGGATAATCGTAATGAATACAAACAGAAATTGATTCAATTGATGAAGGTTCTCAATTGTGATTTTAAGCTGAATCAAATGGCGGATGAACTCACAATAGCCAAACAGCAGCTCGTTGAGTTGTTGAGAGGATTGATAAGGGATAATAAAGTGATCATCCTTGACGAACCGACATCCGCTCTGACACAGAGGGAAGTGGAATCGCTTTTCGCTAATATAAATAAATTGAAGAATGAAAAGAACGTCGGGTTCGTGTATATAACTCACAGAATGAATGAAATATTTCAGCTTTCGGATGAACTGACTATTTTGAAAGACGGGAAAGTGGCCGCGAATGGTGATATTTCCGAATTCACTCTTCAAAAAGTGCTCGATATCATGGTTCCTAAAATAAAGGACGAGAATGACAAATCAAAAATAAAAAAAGTAGAATGCTGCAAGGAACTCGGAGAAGAGATCTTTTCCGTCACCGAATTGGGGGGGAAAGGATTTTTCGATGTATCCTTCGATTTATGCGCAAATGAAATACTATGTCTTACCGGGGTCGTGGGAGCGGGAAGAACTGAATTCGCGGAAGCGGTTTTTGGTATCACGAAAATAATAAGTGGGAAGATGAATTTTTGTGGATGTGAGACGGTTTTCAAAAATCCAAAGAAGGCTGTCGAAAATGGCCTCGTCTACTTACCCGAGGATAGAAGAAGGAACGGAGGATTTTTGATTTCGAGTATAAACGATAATTCCACATCTGCCGTTCTGTATAAGCTGAGTAAATTTTTTCTCAACAAAAAGAGAGAGAGGGAAATCACGAAGTTCAACATACGCGATCTCAACATAAAATGCAATTCTATCGATCAGAATTTTGTATCGCTTTCCGGTGGAAATCAGCAAAAGGTTGTACTCGGAAGATGGCTGTCAACAAGACCCAAGGTGATAATACTCGATGAACCAACGAGGGGAATAGATGCCAACTCCAGAGAAGAAATATATCTGCAGATAAAAAAACTTGCAACTGAGGGGATAGGAGTAATAGTAATATCTTCGGATTTTGAGGAAGCGGTAACTCTAGCCGATAAGGTCGTCGTTATGTACAACGGAAAAACTGTTAATGAATTTAAAGGCGACGATATCACGTTTGAAAACATCACGTACGCTTCATTCGGCTATGAGAGAGAAGGTGTAGAAAAATGAAAAGAAGATTTTTAAATATTTTTGTCAAAAGGCCGGAAATTTTCACGATCATCATCATCGCCGTATATTTCATAATAATAGGCACCGTAAACAACGATTTTATGAATTTCGATACCATCATAAGAATACTGTTCAATGGAACGATGCTTTTCGTGCTCACAATTGGAATGTCCTCTGTGATAATAACCAAGAATATAGATGTTTCAGTGGGAAGTTTGATGGGACTCGCCGCAACGATGGGCGGAACGGTTTTAAATCTCACCGGAAATATGTTTCTGGCTATAATCACTACGCTGGGTGTTGGAATACTTGGCGGATTCATAAACGGAATAGGCGTATCTTACCTCGGAGTAACGGCGATAATAATGACACTCGGAACGATGGCAGTATTCAGAGGCCTTTTGATAACATACACCGGAGGCAAATGGATACAGAATGTCCCGGAATCTTTCACAAATCTCGCCAAGGCCGAATTTTTGGGGATCAATCTGTCCATCTGGCTGACGATCGTAATCGTTGTGGCATTCATGGTGTTCTTCTCGATGTTCAAAGTGGGAAGATACTTTTATGCAGTTGGAAACAACGCTGAAGGAGCGAAAATGCAGGGAATAGCCGTTAAGCCGATAGTTGTGACGGCATTCACCATTTCAGGACTCTGTGCGGGAATAGCCGGTGTGGTCTATATAGCGCAGATAGGAGCGGTACCGAATCTCGCCGGATCCGGGATGGAAACTCAGGCGATAGCGGCGGCGGTCATCGGTGGTGTCAGTTTGAGTGGAGGAAGAGGAAACGCGATAGGAGCTCTGCTCGGTGCCATTCTTCTTCAGACAGTCAACTACTCACTGGTATATCTGAAAGTTCCCGGATACTGGAATGACTTCATTTCCGGATTCATGTTGCTGGCGATTATCGTTTTGAGTTCAGTAATACAGAATTATCTGAAGAGAGAGAAGGAGAGATTCCTCGACGCACAGATAAGAACCGAATATTTCAAGACAAAAAAACTGTTGGAAGCCGGTGCTCAGGGGAGTGATGCGAAATGAAAAAGATATTCAACTGGCAGTTCGCTTTGATACTGTTGCTCGTCGGCGAGTTCACGATATTCGGGATTCTGAATCCGTACTTCCTGATACTTGACAATTTGCTGTACAGCGTCGGTGACTTTTTATACATAGCGCTCGCCGCGTTACCTATGACCCTTGTAATAATAACGGGCGGTATTGATATCTCTGTAGGTGCGATAATGGGCCTTGGTTCGATAGTCACTGCGTTACTCTGGGTAAAGGGAATGAGTATTTGGATCGCCATGATTTTCGGACTCGGTGCGGGTGCCGGAGCGGGATTATTGAATGCGATACTGATTTTGATAACGGGAGTGAATCCTCTTGTAATAACTCTTGGCTCGAGTTTTCTGATATCTGGATTATCACTCATACTGTCGGGACAGGCAGGGGCCACCGGTTTTGAAGGAATAAGCGGTTTGCCCAGAGCTTTTTCAAAGATAGCGAACGGATATATTTTCAATATTCCCAATCCTGTATGGATTCTGATAATAGTCTCGATAATATTTTTTATCGTGCTTCACAAAACCAAGTTCGGTAAAAATCTTTATTTGATCGGAACGAATCCCCAGGCGGCGAAATACAGCGGAATAAGTGTCAAAAAAAATATTATAGCCACATATATGATAATGGGGACGACCGGGGCTTTCAGCGGAATAATGCTGACATCTTATTTCACTTCCGCGAGAGCCGATCTGGGTGGCGGATCAGCACTTTCAGTCATCACGTGTGCGGTACTCGGAGGAGCGAGTATATACGGTGGAACGGGAAGCATAATCGGAACAATAATAGCGAGTTTATTTATAGGTTATCTGAAATATGGCTTGCAGATGATCGGAGTATCGTCTCAGGCAACACAGGTTTATATGGGTTTGGTTTTGATCTCGGCGATAAGTGTCCGTTATTTCTGGAACATTTATTCCAACAAGGTTAAAAATAAAAAAGCCTTAAGCAGGGCCTAATAAAATAGGAGGGGAAACTTATGAAAAAAGTGTTTTTATTGGTTTTAGTAGCATTGTTATTGGTCTCGACGGGATTTTCGTTAAAATTTTATTTTATTCCTAAAATTATAGGGGAAAACTTTTTTGAAGTTGCCGGCGCGGCAGCGGTAGCAATGGGAGAGGAGCTCGGAGTGGATGTTATTTATGACGGACCGTCGGAAGCATCGGTTTCGGAACAGGTCAGATTCATAAATACCGCTATCAACACCGGTGCGGATGCAATTCTGATCTCATCCAATTCACCTACGGGGTTAAATTCGGCCCTCGAAAGAGCGAGAAGCAGAGGGGTTCTGGTATTGACATGGGATTCCGATGTTACACCCGATTACAGAGATTTTTATATCAACCAGGGTACTCCGGACATATTGGGAAAATTGCTGGTTGAAATGGTTGAGAATCAAATCGGTTCGATTCCAAGTGGAAAAACGTTGAAGGTAGCGTTCCACTATTCCTCACCAACGGTTACGGACCAGAATGCATGGACAACATATGCGAAGGAAGTCATTGCCAATGAACACCCGAACTGGGAAATCGTTACGACACAATACAGTGATATGAATTTCCCAAAGGCGGTATCGGTTGCTGAACAGATAATCAACACATATCCGGATATAGATGCCATAATCTGTCCCGATTCCACGGCATTCCCCGGAACGGCGAAGGCAATTGAAAATCTCGACAAGAGTGGAGAAATCGCGGTTGTTGGATTCACTACACCGAGCGTTATCAAACCATACATCGAAAGAGGAACAGTTCTGCAGGGCGGTCTCTGGGATTGTGGCGTTCAGGGTGCTGCTTCGGTTTATGTAGCTTATCAGATG
>JASGMR010000082.1 GCA_030156385.1 Kosmotogales bacterium | reverse complement strand
GAGAAGTGTAATATACCCCATAAAAGAGGTTTGGGATCGAGTGCCTCTGCAATAGCCGCATCACTTAAAATTGCCGATTTTTTAAGTCAATCTGATCTGCCTTTAAACGAATTGTTGAGGATGGGAACAGAGCTCGAAGGTCATCCCGACAATATTATTCCGTGTTTGCTGGGTGGATTGGTTGTCAGTTATTACGATGATAAAAAAGTGGATTTTGAGAAATTTAATATTGAAAATTTTGAACTCAGTTTTATTATTCCGGAAATAGAGATGCAAACTGAAAAAATGAGAAAATCACTTCCAAAAAAGGTGGATTTTGATGATGCAATTTTTAATATAAAAAATGGTCTTCAGTTTTTATCAAAAATTTCTAAACACAAATATGATGAAGCATTCAAATATACTTCCGACAGACTTCATCAAAAATATAGAATAGAAACCAGTGGAGAAATGAAAAAATTAATAAATAAAGTAGAAAACGATAAAAGAATCGATTTTTGGTTTTTGAGTGGATCCGGATCAATAATATGTTTTAAATCAAAAAAACAATTAAATTTTGAAGAAGCGCATATAATAACAAAGAAAATTTATAACAAACCAATAAAAATACTTTCTATTAATAATAAAGAAGAGTAGTTATTATTCATTTCAGTCTTTATTATAAATTATTCGATTTAACCTGTTTAAAATAAAAATAATAAATAAAATGTTTCAATAATATGTTTTAGAATTATATAAGAGTTTTGTTCGCTTAATTGACAAATATTTCAAAAAGATGCAGAATAAATTTGGAATAAGCGAAGATGAATTCTGTTAATTGCGAAAATTAAAATCGGTAATAATATTGGATACCCGGAGGGATATTATGGAGAACAAAAAGGAAAAACAGTTAACTCTACGTGGGATTATTATAGGGATAATTGGTTCGATAATTATCACAACAAGTTCTATTTATGTTGCTTTAAGAATGGGTGCGCTTCCCTGGCCTACTGTTTTTGTAGCTATCTTGTCCATGACGGTTTTGAGAGTACTTGGAAAAACAAATCTTAAAGAAATCAACGTGACTCAAACTGCTATGTCATCCGGTGCCATGGTGGCGGGAGGATTGGCATTTACAATTCCCGGAATATGGATTATTGGGTTAGAATCCGAGATTAATATTACTTCAGTACTCATAGTTACAATCGCCGGTACGATTTTGGGTGCTGTTTTTACTGCTTTAATAAGAAAGTATTTTATTGTTCAGGAACCTTTGCCTTTTCCAATTGGAGAAGCGGCTTATGAGACACTTGAAACGAGTGAAAAGCTCGGGAAAAACGCTGCGTTTTTATTCATTTCGATGGGTTTGTCGGCAATTTTCGTATTTATAAGAGATTGGTTTATGTTGATTCCGGCCAATATAAATTTCAGTAAACTTGAAGAAAAGAAACTTCATTTGGGATTATGGCTTTCGCCAATGGCGGTTGGAATAGGATACATAGTTGGACCATTGTATACAGGGGTTTGGTTTATCGGAGCCGCTATAGCATATTTTTTATTAATACCACTGGGAGTCAATTTAAATATATTCGGAAATGAAGCAATAGCGGAAGCGTTTAAAAACAGTCTTGGAATAGGACTGATGATTGGAACCGGTCTTGGGATTTTAATAAAGGGTATATTACCAAAGGCAAAAAAAATATATGGTTCATCTATAAGTAACGCCGGGAAAAAAGTAAAGGTAAGTTTGCCCTTTATTTTTGCTTTAACAGTATTTGTGTTAACGTTATTCACTGAAATGTCCTTTTTATCATCGGTTTTAATTATTTTCGGTGTGTGGATAACTACAACTATGTCCGCTTCGTTGACGGGCCAATCCGGTATAAACCCGATGGAAATATTTGGGATAATTATTCTCCTTTTTATAAAATTGGTTTCTGGTACTGGCAATATAGGAAGTGTTGAAGGGTTTTTGATTGCTGCAATTGTTGCGATAGCCTGTGGACTCACCGGAGACGTTATGAATGATTTTAAAACCGGCCATTTGATAGGTACCGATCCTAAGAAACAGTTGATAGCAGAGACCATAGGCGGAGTGGTAGGAGCAGTGGTTTCTGTGTTCGTATTATTTTTTATGGTCAAAGCATATGGAGGAGTTGGACCGGGAACGGATTTACTTGCCCCGCAAGCATACGCTGTATCAACTATGGTGAACGGGTTGCCGGATACTCTGGGATTTACTATTGGATTGATAGTGGGTTTTATACTTTATATATTCAACGTTCCGGGTATGACACTTGGTCTAGGTTTTTACCTGCCCATGACGATCTCAAGCGTTGTTTTTATTGGAGGAATATTGAGATTTATTTTTGACAGGATACGACCGAAATCCACTCAAAAAGGTATAATAATTTCTTCCGGATTACTCGGAGGTGAAGGAATAGCGGGAGTATTGATTGCTATTATAAAGGTTTTGACTGCTGGTTAAAAAAAGAGCTGAGAAATCAGCTCTTTTTTAATTTGAAGTTTTTTTAGCTGAAAATTTCCCCTGTCCCGAGAAAGTTCCCTGTATCATAGTTACTCCATCTATTTCAGTATCACTTTTCAAAACTCCATGAAAAATCACATCATCATAATGAAAGGTTTTTGTTTCAAATTGAAATTCGTTTTTTGCCGTGACGGTTATTTGTACCTTTTCATCCACAAGTCCGCTTGCACCTTTCCAGTTAATCATAAGATTTCCATTCTTATCGTGGTAAATGTATCCTGAAAATTCTTCGGTGAAAAAATTCTGGATGTTAAAGTCCCAGGTTCCGACGATGTTATATGTCAATTCTGGTGAAGGGGTTGGTGTCGGAGCAGGAGTAGGGCCGCTGTACCATTGCCAGGTGAAATTCTCATATAATATTACTTTTTTACCATCACCTGTCATTGCGATAATTGCAGAGAAAGAAATTGTTACAAACAATAAAACGGTGATGATAAATAGAAATTTTTTCATATTTATTCCTCCTAATATTAAATTCAACTCAATTATACAGTCTTGTCAGGTGTTTTCAAATCTTCCGGGAGTTATGATGATAAAATTGATTATATAAAGGAGGAGATTTTATGGAAAAAGTAAAATGGGGAATTTTAGGGACGGCAAACATTGCTGAGAAAGCTTTAATACCCTCTATTATTAAGGCAGAGAATGCGGAGCTATATGCAATTGCCGGCAGGAAGAGTGAAAAGGTAGATATTTTTGAAAAACTTTTTAATCCTGTAAAAAGTTATTATTCATATGATGAGATATTGAACGATAAGGATATTGATATTATCTATAATCCGTTGCCCGATGGTCTTCATAAAGAATGGACTATTAAAGCCCTTAATAAGGGAAAGAATGTACTGTGTGAAAAGCCTCTTGGGCTGAATTTTGAGGAAGACAAAGAAATGTTTGAAGCGGCAGAGAAAAATGGGAAAATACTTATGGAAGCATTTGCATATAAATATAATCCTATAATTAAAGGTATAAAAAAGATCATCGATGAGGGAAAAATTGGCAAAATTAAATCGATAAATTCATCATTTTCATTCAATTTGAAAAAAAGAAGGCCGAAAGATATTAGATTTGTAAAAAAATTAGGAGGAGGCGCAATTTATGATCTTGGGTGCTATACAACACACGTCTCAAGATTATTGCTCGATAAAGAACCGGTGAATGCTTCCGGAATAATGGAAACTACGGGGAAAAACGGTGTCGATTTAACATCAACTGTTATATTGGAATTTCCAGATAATATTGTTTCTAATTTTCAGCTTTCATTCGATAGAGAGAGTAAAGTTTTTCTAGAAGTATGTGGTACCGATGGAGCGATATTTACCGAGTATCCATTTAATAGTTCAGGAAAGATTTTTTTTGAATTGAAAAAAATCGATAAAAAATATATTACAGAAAAAACATATTTTAATGTAGTGGACAATTATTTGTTCGAAGTTCAGGAACTATCAAAAGCGGTTTTGAAAGAAAATGCAGAATTAGTGACGAAAGAAGATTCATTAAATAATGCAAAAGCGCTGGATTTAATATTCAATTCACTCAGGAAAAAACAAATTTAGTGCTTGACTATAATTATAGTCATGTAGTATAATCCACTAGAGGTGAGATATGTCCGAGTTGAATGACCTGAGATTTTACAGTGTGGCTGATGCAAAAAAGTATTTTTCCAAGGTTATTGAAGAAAGTAGTCTGAATGATATAATAATAACCAAAAATGGAAGACCCTCATCGGCAATTATCTCCTATGAAAAGTATCTTCAAATAAATAAATTTTTGGAAGAAATTGAGGATATTTATGAAATGGATACGGGAAAAGAAGAAGTCCAAAAACAGATTGATTTTAATGATAAAAGTACGGAGGTGTAGGGATGTCAAAGGTATTGTTAAAGGATGTAGGCAAAACATATCCGAATGGATTTGTTGCTGTAAAACACGCCGATGTTACAGTCGAAGATAAGGAATTTGTGGTTTTATTGGGGCCTTCTGGTTGTGGTAAGACGACTACTTTAAGAATGATAGCAGGGTTAGAAGAAATAACAACCGGTACTATAACTATTGGAGATAAAGTTGTTAATGATGTTGAACCTAAGGACAGAGATATTGCGATGGTTTTCCAGAATTATGCACTTTATCCTCACATGTCGGTTTATGAGAATATGGCGTTTGGATTGAAATTGAGGAAGACTCCAAAGCCTGAAATCGAAAAAAGGGTTAACGAAGCGGCAAAGATACTCAGTATTGAATCGCTCCTTGACAGAAAACCAAAACAACTTTCCGGTGGACAGAGGCAGAGAGTTGCTGTTGGAAGGGCCATTGTTAGAAATCCAAAGGTTTTCTTATTTGACGAACCTCTTTCAAATCTTGATGCAAAATTAAGAGGACAGATGAGAACCGAATTGAAAAAATTGCACCTTAATCTTGATGCTACCATTATTTATGTTACTCATGACCAGATTGAAGCCATGACCATGGCCAATAAGATCGTTATCATGAAGGATGGAATTATTCAGCAAATAGGGGCTCCTTATTCAGTTTATTTCGATCCTACCAACAAATTCGTTGCAGGATTTATTGGAACGCCCGCCATGAATTTCATATCTGCAGAAATAAAGCAAGACGGTGGAAAATTAATAGTCCAAAAAGAAGATATGAAGATTTCTATTCCTGAAAAGTATGTACCGAAATGTAAAGAATACTTGAATAAAGAAATTATTTTCGGAATAAGACCTGAAGATATGTACGATAAAATGTTCGCTAAAACTCCGGATACGAGTGATATTATAAAGGGAAAAATCGAAGTAGTCGAACCCCTCGGTAGTGAAACGCTCATCCACGCTGATGTTTACGGATACGATATTGTTGCAAAGGTTGATCCGAAAACAAAGGCGGAACCTGGAATGGAAATGGATTTTGCAATTGATGTGGAGATGATTCACATTTTTGATAAAGATACCGAGGAAAATGTATTATTTGGATTACACGAAGTAAAATAGATTTTATAATATAAAAAAGCTCTCTTCGGAGGGCTTTTTTTCTTTGAGGTAATTCAGTTTTATATATTGTAGAATTTGTAGCTAAAAAATTATCAAATTTAATTTGAAAAATTCAGTTTTATATTTGTGAATGCATTTTATAAAGAGCTTATGTTTTTTTATAAATGGAGGTGGTTCGATGAAAAAAATATTAATTTCATTTTTTTTAACAATTTCAATTTTCTCATTTTCATATTACATAACAGATTTGTCCACGGATACACTCACAATAAACTGGTATACTCAGGACGAAAGTTTTACATCGGTTATATTTGATGGCAAAACTTTTTTGGGTGAAAGAGGAAAATTTCATCACGTTTCTGTAGGTAATCTGAAACCGGGGAAAGAGTACACTTTCTCTATAATAAAAGGTAAAAACTCATTGTTGAACGAAAACATAAGAACTCTATCAAACGATAATAGAGATTTCATTGTATATGGTGATAACAGAGAAAACTCAAGTTATCACGATTTTATACTTACAAAAATAAAAGAAGAGAGTTTTGATTTTATTTTTAATACAGGTGATATGGTCTTTTTAGATTTATTCTGGTGGCAATGGGAAAAGTTTTCGGAAATCATATCGGAATTGAATAAGCCTTATTTTCCGGTTATTGGAAATCATGAATTCCCGATGTTTTATATAAATAATGTTTTTCCGGGAATAGAAGAAAATACTTATTATTATTTTGTTTCTGGAGACTCAATTTTTATAGTTTTGAATTCTAATAAGCCCTTAGATGAAAATTCTGCACAATATGAATGGTTTAAAAAAATTTTGGATAACAGTGAAAATTACAAATATAAATTCGTTTTTATGCATAAACCGCCATTCAGCAACGGGCCTCACGGTAATAACGATCAGGCGATAAATTTCATTGTTCCTTTGATGGAACAACATAAAGTTAATATCGTTTTTTCTGGTCATGATCATTCTTATCAAAGATTTGAAAAAAATGGAGTTATATATATTGTTACCGCAGGCGCCGGAGCCCCACTCTATGATTTAGAAGGAAAGAATGAAGGGTTGATAATTCAAAAAAAGATAAACAATTATGTCTTATGTGAATATTCCGAAGAATCCGGCACTTACGTTATTACGGCGAAAGACACGAATAACGGGGTTATTGATCAATTTGATCTTCGTTAATTTTATTTTTACTTAGAATAATTTTTCTGTAATCCCGGTATGCGATCAATAAGAATAAAATGAGGGATACTAAAATTCCGGGAATTCCAATTTTCTGAAAAGCGAGCAACGCTATAGATGCTGCTTCAAAACTCCAGAAAATTATGGAAAAAATTATCGCAAGTTTTGTATTTTCTAAAAAAAAGCCAAATAAACCACTGAATAAATAACCCATCGAGACTAAAATCAAAATCAATTCAAAATGATTATATCCCTGATTCAAGTATCCGAAAATTGAAATCGCATATAATAAAACGAGTGTTACCGATTGTAACTGGGGAATCCATCCCCTGTTTTTTGATAATAGAGTTCCTGCAACTAAAAGAATCGATATAAAGATAGAGATGATAATATCGAATCCAATCATTGGCAGTCCTATAAGAGGAATAAAAGAAAAAATCAATCTATAAATCAATAATTACACTCCTTTAATGAAAAGATAAAATAAAAATATATAATGATTATGTTGTGAATATTATATCATGATCACGGGGGCGAATAGTGGAAAAAGTTGTAATAATAAGATACGGCGAAATAGGGTTAAAAGGGAAAAACAGAATATTTTTCGAAAAAAAATTGGTTGCAAACATAAAGAATACTTTTAAAGGTTCAAAAGTTTCAAGAAGAAGAGGAAGAATAATATTAACATACAGCGAAGAGAATTCTGAAAATATAGTGGGTAAGATGAAAAAAATTTTTGGAATACAGAATTTCAGCATAGGTTTTTATGTTGATTTTGATCAAAAAACGATTGAAAAAGTTTGTTGTGATCTTGCAAATTATAATTATGAAAAGGGGAAAAAAACATTCAGAGTTAATACAAACAGGGCAAATAAGTCCTTTCCCATAAGGAGCATGGATTTCAGTGCATTAATGGGAGAAAAAGTGTTGGCTTCAAATCCTGAACTTTCTGTCGATTTGCATGATCCTGATTTTTACATTGGAATAGATATAAGAGAAAAGGGAACATATATTTTTACCGATAAAATAAATGGTGCCGCCGGTTTGCCGGTGGGTGTATCGGGAAGAGGATTGCTTCTTTTATCGGGCGGAATAGATAGCCCTGTTGCCGGCTGGTATGCCATGAAACGTGGAATAAGCATTGATTGTATACATTTTTCCAGCCCCCCATATACTTCCGATGAAGCTCTTAACAAAGTACTTGATCTCGCTAAAATATTGACTTCTTTCAATGGAGGAAGACCGTTGATGTTTTACAGTGTTAATTTTACTGAAGCACAGGTGAGTATTCAAAGATCGGTAAAACCGTCAATCAGTCTTGTAGTTCAAAGAAGGTTTATGATGAAAGTTTGCAACAGTGTATGTGATTCCTTTAATTATAAAGCAGTTATATCCGGAGAATCGGTTGGACAGGTTGCGAGCCAGACACTGGAAAATATTTTTTCTATTGACGATGCCTGTAAAAAACTCGTTATAAGGCCTTTGATAACTTTTGATAAAATTGATACAATAAAATTGTCCAAAGAAATAGGAACTTATGAGACATCTATACTACCGTTTGAAGATAGCTGTACTGTTTTTGTTCCGGATAGTCCCGCCACAAAAACCAGAATTAAGAGTTTGAAAAGAGAAGAAGAGTTATATGAAGAAGAGGAGTTATTGGAAAATACCGTTAATACTATCAAGATTTTTAAATTGATTGATGGAAAAATAGAAGGATCTGATACATTTGAAAATATTAAAAAAAATCTTTGAAATATTATTCACCATTTGGACGGCAATAGCATATGTCGTTTATGTGGTAATCTATGGGGACCTTGTGCTGCTTATAAGTTTCATAATCCAGATAATAAAAGACAGACCAACGGCTGTTACTTATGTGAAAAAACAGATTCATTATTTTTGCAAAGCGACTTTTTTATTCACATTTACTAAGGTAAAAGTTATTGGTAAAGAGAATGTTCCCAAAAAGGGCCCATTTGTGATAGCTTCAAATCATCAGAGTTATTTTGATATTCCCGCGGCTGGTGGATATGTCTTTTGGGACTTGACGTTCATAGCAAAGAAAGAGCTGAAGAAGCTTCCTCCTATTTCCTGGTTTATTGAAAGAAGCGGAGGGGTTTTCATTGACAGAGGTAACAGAGCACAAACAGCCAGAGTCTTAAGGGATCTGGTGACGAAATTGAAAAATGGATCCGTAATGCTCATTTTTCCGGAAGGTACGAGATCAGATGACGGGATCACAATGAGAGATTTTCAGAAAGACAGTTTAGGGTTACCTTATAAGATGAAAATCCCCGTCATTCCTGTTTCAATAGACGGTACAGGAAAACTTTTTGGAAAAAAGGACAAATCTTTCAAACCCACAAATGTTAAAATATCAATAGATAAACCGGTGCTTCCTGAGGATTTTGAAAATTTAAACGATTATTCTGATTTTATTGAAAGGACCATTCATAAGAATTTGGAGGAGCTTAGGAAATAATGTATGTGATAAAATTAACTGGAATCATAATTGATAAATATAAAAAATTTGAAATGTTATTGCAGATCAAAAACAGTGATAGAGGTTTAAGAGTTCCTATAGATGCCAAAGAAGCTGAAATTTTAGCTTTTATTCTTTTCAAAATAAAGAACAATAAAAGGACTACCTTCGATATAATTTCGGACCTGGCCCGAATATTTCAGATGAAATTTGAGAAAGGGATCATAAAGAGTGAAGATGGCAAATTAACATCATACATATATTTCGATTCGGAAAATGGGAAGAGAAGTGTTAATACAACCGTTTATGAAGCAATAATATTCGGTGTTAAATTTAAGTTCCCCATTTTTACCGATGAAGAAGTACTGGATGATTATTCTATTGATATTAAAAAATTCAAAAAAAATATAAATGTTTCCAGTGAAAAAACCGATGATGAATCATTAAAGGATTTTATAAATAATTTCAGCATAGATGAACTGAAACAATATTTCAGTAA